>JANNRQ010000089.1:0-34923 GCA_031401495.1 Gemmatimonadota bacterium | reverse complement strand
CGGCATCTGCACGAGGATCCCGTGCACCGAGGGGTCCACGTTGAGCCGTCCGACCACCGTGAGAAGCTCAGCCTGGGTCGTTGACGCCGGCATGCGCGTCGTGTCGCCCCGGATGCCGGCTTCCTCGCAGGCCTTCCCCTTGGACATCACGTACGCCGCGCTGGCGGGATCATCACCGACCAGCACGACGTGGAGTCCGGGGACCGTCCCACGTGCGACCAGCCCCTTCACCTGTTCTGCGACGCGGCCGCGGATCTTCTTCGCGATCGCCGTGCCGTCGATCAGCCCGCCGCGCGAGGGTGCCGCCATCTCAGCGAGCAAAATCCACCGCCCGCGTCTCGCGAATCGCCACAACCTTGATCTGCCCGGGGTACTGGAGCTCGGCTTCGATGCGGCGCGCGATCTCCTCCGTGAGCGTCCCCATGCGAACGTCGTCCACCACGTCCGGCGTCACGATGATGCGCACTTCTCGGCCCGCCTGGATCGCGAAGACTTTCTCGACGCCCTTGTAGCTCGACGCAATCTTCTCGAGCCCTTCCAGTCGCTTCACGTACGTCTCGAATGCTTCTCGACGCGCGCCTGGGCGTGAGCCGGAGATCGCGTCGGCCGCCTGCACCAGTACCGAAATCTCACTCTCGTGCGGCACGTCGTCGTGGTGCGCCGCGATGCAGTTCACCACCATCGGGTTCTCGCCGTACTTGGTGGCGACTTCGACCCCGAGTTGGACGTGCGTGCCCTCGTGCTCGTGCGTGAGCACCTTGCCGATGTCGTGCAGCAGCGCGCCGCGCTTGGCCATGACATGGTCGAGGCCGAGCTCGGCGGCCATGATGCCCGCCAGCCACGCCACTTCTTTCGAGTGCTGCAGGATGTTCTGCCCGTAGCTCGTCCGCCAATGCATGCGGCCGATGAGCTTGATGATCTCGGGGTGCAGGCCGTGAATGCCCACTTCGTAGGCGGATTGCTCGCCGCGCTCCACGATTTGCGCTTCGATTTCCTTGCGGCTCTTGTTGACAACTTCCTCGATGCGCCCCGGATGGATGCGTCCGTCCGAGACGAGCTTCTCCAGCGCAAGGCGTGCGGTCTCGCGGCGCACCGGGTCGAAGCATGACACGACCACCGTGTCCGGGGTGTCGTCGATGATGACGTCCACGCCGGTGGCCAATTCAAACGCACGGATGTTGCGCCCTTCACGCCCGATGATCCGTCCCTTCATTTCGTCGCTCGGCAGCGACACCGCGGACACCGTGCTCTCCGCCGTGTGTTCGGCGGCAATCCGCTGAATCGCGAGCGCCACGATCTTCTTCGCTTCACGCTCGGCGTCGCGCTTGGCGCGTTCACGCACTTCGCGTAGCCGGTTCGCGGCGTCGGCATGCGCTTCCTCTTCCAGGCGCCGTACCAGCTCCGCCTTTGCGTCGGCCGCCGACATGCCGGCGATCTTCTCGAGGCGCTGACGTTCTTCGGCAACGAGGCGCTTCAACTCCTCATCGCGCTCGGTGACGTCCTTCTCTCGGCGCCCAAACTCGCTTGCGCGCCGGCTGATTTCCTTGTCGCGCTGCTCGAGCACGTCGATCTTGCGGTCCAGCGTGCCTTCGCGCTCGATGACGCGCTTCTCTTCCTTTTCGACTTCGGTGCGGCGGTTGCGGACCTCACCGTCGAAGGTCTCGCGGAGTTTCATCAGCTCTTCTTTGCCGGTGACGACCGCGCTCTTGCGCGTCGTCTCGGCTTCCCGCTCGGCGTCAGCGAGGATCCGCTTGGAGGTCTCCTCCGCTGTTCCCTTGGCCGCCGCCAGCCGGTTGACCTCGGCGGAGCCGCCAACCTTGCGCCCTAGAAAGAAGAAAGCCGCTGAGGCGACTACGACTGCGCCCGCGGCGATGATTTCGAATAATCCGACATTCATATGTATCTATGCTCCACCGCGACCGGGGTCGCGTGAGACGGGAAGAACTGCCCGAAATCCTTGCTGGTTGCGCGGTTACCACACCGGGCCCGAACCGACGAAGGGTTCGGGACGGGAGTGGTGCCGACAGCGCTACCTGGCACGGACCCGCCTGACTTGTCGCTGTTAAAGTATTGCCGCCCGGAGAAAACCGCAAAGGAACCGGACTATGACGCTCGCTTTCCGGCTGGCACCAGGCGACGGATTTCGTCGCTGAGTCCCTTGAGCTTGCCTGTCATCTCGTTGCCGGCACGGGCCTCGAAGAGTTCGGCGGTGATCTGAAGTGCCGCCAGAATCGAAGCCCGACCCGATTCGACGACGGTCCCGCTGTCAACAACCCGCCGAATGGCACCGTCGAGATACTCAGCGACCTGTCGCGTGTGGTCGGGCGAAGTATCACTTCGAATCGCGTACTCCTCGTTCATGATGGTGACGCGAACAAGATTTTTCTTTGTCATTTCCGGCTCCCGGCAGTGGCGGCTCCTTCGGACTGCAACTGCTGACGCAGGAAGCGGACGTTCTCCATCATCTGCCGGATGCGCTCTTCTGCGCTGTGCAGCCGCGTCTTGAGGGCAGCAGCTTCGGAGTCGACGGCGGACTTCCCGCGTGCGGTCGGCTGTTCCTTGAGTGTTTCTTCGGCTTGCACGGCGCGACGGCGATACACCGCGAGCTCCTCGCCGAGGTGCCGCACGAGGGTCTCCAGTTCGCGGAACGCGGCGGCTTCAGGACGTTCTTTGGCGGACATTCAGTTCGTCTTCGAGAGCGCGCACGATCTTCGCGCGGCGACCCTCGATCTCCTTGTCGCGTAGAGTGCGTTCGGGGTGCCGGAAGGTCAATCGCCACGCAAGACTTCGGTGACCGGCGGGCACGCCTTCGCCGGTGTACTGATCGAACAGGTCGAGCCGCTCCAGCAACTCTCCGGCGGACTCGCGGACGACCGCTTCAACCTGCGCGACCGTCGTCCCGTTGGGGACAACCAACGCGAGGTCGAAGTCGGCGGGCGGCATCGTCGGAATCGCCCGGTACTTCACCGTGTTCAGGGTCGGCGCGCCTGCCCCTTCCGCATAGTTGTGCCCGCCGTGCGGAGCCGGCGCCTCGGTCACCATGCGACCGAGCACGATCTCAATGCCAAAGGCGGGGGCGGCCCACACCGGCGCGTCCAGCGTCAGTCGAGTCACCCAGCCGACCACCGTGCCCTGATTGCGCAGTTCCCAGAGACGCGTACCCGCGCCCAGAGCGAGCTCGACGGATTCGCCGGAAAACGCTGCGCGCGCTGCGACTTCTGCCGTTGCTTTGGCGTCCCACTCATCCAACATCGGCGGCTGCGGCTCGCTGAAGTGTGGCGGGCGCCGGTGACCCATGAGCACGATCCCGAGGTGGACATGCTCGTGAGGCATCGCCTGCCCGCTGCGATGAAACACGGAGCCGACTTCGAAGAAGCGGACGTCGCCGATTCGTTGCGCCAGATTGTGTTCCGCCCGGCGCGACAACGACTCCAGTACGCTCGTGCGAAGAAACCCTTCCTCAGCGGACAGCGGGTTGGCGACCGCCGCGTGCGTGTTGTCGGCTCCTTTCACGAACGGCATGGGACGGCATTCGAGGAAGCCGAGCCCGACCATCGCGTCGCGAATACGGCGCGCGTCCACCCACATCGGGTCGTCGCGCGTCGTCGTTGGACGGAACGGACGGATCTCGTCGCTGAACTTGTCGTAGCCGTAGAACCGCGCCACTTCCTCGATAAGGTCGACTTCCGTCGTGACGTCCGTTCGCCAACTCGGCACGTGAAAGCGTAGCTCAGTCTCAGACGCGCTCAGCAACTTGAAGCCGGCGGTGGTCAAGATGTGCTGGCACGTGGCCGAAGGAACCTCGTCGCCAAGCAACTGCTTCACGCGTGGCACACGCAACGTGATGTCGTGCGGGGCCACGGCGGTGCCGCGAATGTCCGCCGGCGTACCGTCAACCGAGCCGCCCGCGACAGCCATGATGACGCGCGCAACGCGATCCAGCGCCGTCGGAACGCCTTCGACATCAACGCCCCGCTCGAAGCGGTAGCTCGCATCGGTCGAAATGCCGAGTTGCCGACGGCTGATCCGCGTTCCCTGCGGGTCGAAACTGGCGACCTCAACCAGCACGTCCTTGGTCGTGTCGGTGACCTCGCTGTTCTTGCAGCCCATCACACCGGCGACGGCCAGGGCGCGCCGCCCGTCCGCAATGACGATGCACTGCGTGAGATCACGCTCGACGCCGTCGAGGGTCGTCGCCTTCTCGCCGGGGTTCGCTCTGCGAACCACGATTCCGCCGCTGAGATTGGCCAGGTCGAATGCGTGCACGGGCTGACCCAGTTCGTGCAGGACGTAGTTCGTCGCGTCAACGACATTGTTGATGCTGCGCCCGCCGACCGACTCCAGGCGCTTCACGAGCCACTCCGGGCTCGGCCCGACCGTCACACCACGGATCACCAACGCTGCGTACCGGCGCGTTTTCGTATCTGCCTCCACGCGAATCGACACCGACGCCGTCGTTCCCTCAACTTTCGTGGTCAGGGGCGCGCTAATCGGACTGGGCAGACCGGGGATTCCCGGCAGCCGCCACGGCGCGCCGACAACGGCGCTCAATTCGCGGGCGATGCCAAGGTGCGAGTGAAGGTCCGAGCGATTCGCGCCGACGTCGATGACGATGCGTGTGTCACCGACCGCCATAGCGCTGAGGAAGTTGGTGCCCGGCGTGGCGTCGACGTCCAGCTCGAGAATGCCGTCGTGGTTGCCACCAAGACCGAGTTCCTTCGACGAACACAGCATGCCGTTCGACACGATGCCGCGGATCTTGCGGCGATCGAGCTTGATGCCGCTGGGCATCGTCGTGCCGACCGGCGCGAACGGGTAGAGCTTCCCCACGGTCACGTTTGGCGCGCCGCAGACGACCTCCAGCAATTCGCCGCCACCGGCGTCGACCTTGGTGAACCACAGGTGATCCGAGTCAGGATGCGGTGACGCCTCGACCACACGGGCGATGACGATCGACGCGAGATCCTGACGAACGGGCACGATCTCGTCCACCGTCGCGGTGTGCGCGGTGATGAGGTCGCGCAGTTGCGCGGGGGTGGCGTCGAAGTCGACGAACGCCTTGAGCCATTCGTACGAGGCGTTCATTCGGCGAGCTGCTCCAGAAACCGGACGTCCGAGTCGTACAGCAGCCGGATGTCCGGGATGTCGTAGCGCTGCATAGCGATGCGGCCCGGACCCATGCCGAACGCCCAGCCTGTGTACTTCTCGGCGTCGAGCCCGACGTTGGTGAGCACGGCGGGATGCACCATGCCGGAACCGAGAATCTCGGCCCAGCCGGTTCCCTTGCACACCGCGCAGCCGGCGCCCTTGCAGATCTGGCACTGCACGTCCATTTCGGCGGACGGCTCGGTGAACGGGAAGTAGCTCGGCCGAAAGCGCGTTTTCGTGCGCGGACCAAGCAGTCGGCGCGCGAAGTTCGACAGCATGCCTTTCAGGTCCACGAAGCTGATGCCTTCGTCGATACACAGGCCTTCGACCTGCGCGAACATCGGCGCGTGGGACGCGTCGAAGAAATCCCGGCGGAATACGTCACCCGGCGCGAGGATGCGGATGGGCGGCGGGTACTTCTGCAGTGTGCGGATCTGAACCGGAGACGTGTGCGTGCGGAGCAGGACGTCTCCGTGGACGTACAGCGTGTCGTGCATGTCCATCGCGGGGTGGTTCGCCGGGAATCCCAGCGCGCCGAAGTTGTACCACTCCGTCTCGACCTGGGGCCCGAGCGCGATGGTGAAACCCAGCTCGCGGAAGATCTCCGCAACTTCGTCGATAACGAGCGTCACCGGGTGTTTGGCGCCGCGCCACACGCGCCTCGCCGGCATGGTTGGATCTTCCAGCGCCGCCTCAACGCGAGCACGCGATACCGCGCGCAGCCGCGACTCATGCGCGTCGGTCAGCGCTTGCTTGATCTCATTGAACGCCCGACCGGCAGCGGGTTTCTCTTCTTTCGGGAGCGCGCCGAGTGCCTGCTGAATGCTGCGCAGCTGGCCACTGCGGTCCCCGAGGAACTGTATGCGCGCAGCCTCAAGCTCCTCCGCCGTCGAAACCATCTCGAAGGCGGAGATCGCCTCGGCACGCAGCCGGTCAATGTCCTGCTGGAATTGGTCGAGAGTCACGGTGGAATGGAAAAGCGGCGGAGGTGCTGAAATCTGCACCGCCGCCGCTTGGCCTCAAGAACGAACGGACTACGCGGCGTTCAGCGCGGTGCGGGCCTTTTCGGCCAGCAGCGTAAACGCAGCCGGGTCCTTCACTGCGAGATCCGCGAGGATCTTGCGATCGATCTCGATCCCCGCCTTGCGCAAGCCGTTCATGAACTTGCTGTAGCTGAGATCGTTCTGATGCGCGCCCGCGTTGATTCGGGTGACCCACAGCCGGCGAAAATCGCGTTTCTTGTTCTTGCGATCGCGATACGCGTACTTCCACCCGCGTTCGACGTTTTCCTTCGCAGCCTTCCACAGCTTGCTGCGCGCACCGAACGCGCCGCGAGCTGCTTTCATGATCTGTTTCTTCCGCTTGAGACGCGGTACTCCTGATCTTGCGCGTGGCATGGTGTGATTCCTCCGTTTATGCCTGCAGCAGGCGCTTGATTCGCTTCACTTCGCCACGGGTCTTGATCAACGCGGCACGACGCAGGCGGCGTTTCCGCTTTGACGTCTTCTTGGTAAGGATGTGGCTCTTGAACGCCTTGCCGCGCTTCACTTCACCGGAACCGGTGAGCGAGAAGCGCTTTCTGGCGCCCTTGTGGGATTTCATTTTCGGCATTTCTGGTTTCCTGTGTGTTGAGCCGCGCTATTTCGGCGCGACGATCATCGTCATCAACTTCCCTTCCTGCCGGGCCGGCGTTTCCACCTTACCGACATCCGCGAGTGCTCCAGACACCCGAACGAGCACCGCGTGACCCAACTCGGGGTGCGCGATCTGACGGCCACGGAACATCATCGTGACCTTCACCTTGTTCTTCTCTTCCAGGAACCGCCGCGCGTGGCTGACCTTTGTGTCGAAGTCGTGATCGCCGATCCCGGGTCGGAACTTCACTTCCTTCAGCTCGATCACGTGCTGCTTCTTCTTGGCTTTCCGCGCCTGCTTGGCCATTTCGAACTTGTACTTGCCGTAGTCCATGATGCGGACCACTGGCGGCCGAGCGGTGGGAGCAACTTCTACGAGATCGAGTCCCGCCTCGTCGGCCAGTCGCATCGCTGCGTCGACTTCCATGATGCCGAGCTGGGCATCGTCGGCGCCGATAACGCGGACTGGGGTAATGCGGATCTGGCGGTTGATCCGCACTCGCTTGGTGGCGTCCTGGATTGTGATGCTGATTTCCTCTCTGTGATGAAAAAATGGACCCCTGTGTGTACAGGAGTCCGCGAACTGCGTCACGCGCAGAGCGCGTGGACGCAGTAGATACGAAACTCCAGCAGCACGCCTCGCCTACTTCATCGCGAGGGCCGAAGGGTGGAAGGCGCGACAGCGCCCTCACTTACTAAATTGTGAGGTAAAGGTAGGCCCATCCAGAGCTTAGGGCAACTGCTAGTGACTAGTGACTAGTGACTAGTGACTAGTGACTAGTGACCGGTAGAGGTCTACTTCGCTATCGCGAAGGCTTTGCCGTCGTGGACGATCCTGGCCCATGGGGTTTGGGCGTCGTGCTCGAACAACAACTCCCAGCCCTCGGTGGCCGCTCGAGACAGAATGCTGCGCTTGGTCTCCAGCGTCCTGAGCGGCTCCACGTCGTAGCCCATGATCCACGGCAACGGCAGATGAAACGTGGTGGGCACGAGGTCAGCGACGTAGAACGCTATTTCGCCGTCGCTCTCCAGTTTCACGCCCTGATGGTACGGCACGTGACCGGGTGTTGGCACGACCGAGATGCCCTTCACGATTTCCGTTTCGCCGGTCACGAGGTCGAATTTTCCTCGCTCGTAGATTGGCGCGATGTTGTGCGGGAAATAACTCGCGGCCGTGCGCTCGTTGGTGTGCGTTGCATACTCGTATTCGCCCGCTTGGATGACGTAGCGCGCTTTGGGGAAGCTCGGGGTGATGACGCCATCGGGACCCTTCATCGTGCTTCCGCCCGCGTGGTCGAAGTGCATGTGCGTGTTGATGACCAGTCCGATGTCCTCCCGACGCACGCGCAGCTGACGCAGCCCGTCCTCGAGACGCGTTTGTCCCTCCTCCCCGCGGTTTTCCACGCCGTAGATCTCGTGGAATTTGTCGTTCTCCTTGTTGCCAGCGCCCGAATCGATCAGCACCAGTCCCGATTCGTGCTCCACCAGCAGGCAACGCATGCCGAGCAGAATCCGGTGGCGCTCGTCGGGCTTGATCTTCCGTTCCCACAGGGTGCGCGGCACCACCCCGAACATCGCGCCGCCGTCGAGTCGCTGGATGCCGGCCTGAATGCCGTGCACACGCCATCGTCCGATCGTGCGAGTCTCGACCAACGGCAAGGCTGCGAGCTCGCTCACGCGATGCGTTCCTCGGCGACAGGGCGCGGCAACGCCGACCACTTCTGTCGCGGCTTGGGCAAACGGAGAAATGACGTGAGATGATCCATCGTGTCGATGCCCTGTCGGTGCGCGTCGCGCAACAGATGCTGAAGGACTCGTGCGGTCGCGCGCGCGTCGCCGCCGGCGCGATGACGTCCGATGATCGATACGTCGTAGTGCCACGCGAGGGCGGCGAGGTTGCGGCGCGACAGGTGCGGAACCAGGCGGCGCGCCATCTTCACCGTGCACAGGTTCGAGCCCGATAGCGGCTTGCCAGTGACGCGCTGCATCTCCATCGAAAGAAAGCGCCAGTCGAACTTGACGTTATGTGCCACGAACACTCGGCCGTCGATCGCGTCATGCACGAGGCTCGCGATATCCGCAAAAGTCGGGCGCTCGTGCAGGTCTGCCCAGTGAATTCCGGTGAGACGCTCGGCGAACGAAGAGATCGGTCGCTGCGGATTCACGAGCATCTCGAGCGCCGTGGTTGCTTCACCGCCACGCACGTGCACGACGGCGACTTCCATGACCCGGTCGCCGCGATTCAGGCCCGATCCCGTCGTCTCGACATCGACGACTGCGAACTCGACGGCGCTCAGGTCCATGGATCATCGCGCTGGATCGGGCACGTCATGCAACGAGGTCCACCGCCACCGCGGACGAGCTCAGCGCCCTGGAATGTCACGACGGAACGCTGACCGGGCTTGAGCGTCTCCATCCCCGAGAGCAGCGAGTCCGCTGGCACAATGCGAAACGAATTGCGTTCCAGCTCGCGCAGCGTCGCCTCGTTTCTCGCGTACGACAGCACGACGCCGGGCTCGAGCGCTGCAAAGTTGCACCCCGATGCCCACTGCTCACGGTCCTGGAGCGTACGCTTCTCGCCACCGCACAGCACGGGAGACAGCGGCATACCCGCGTCGCGCAGTGCGTCAAAAAAGGTCGCCGGTTCGCGCAACGTCGCCTCGCCTTTGCGCTGATGCAGCACGCGCAGGCGCTCCGGACCGAGGAAGTGCGGCGGGTAGACAACACAGAGTTCACGGTCCAACTGCGTGAACACCATGTCGAGGTGAATTGCGGTCGCATGCTCGGGCATCACAACGATCACCGCGTCGGTCACTTTGGTCTTCGCGAACAAGAGCGAGACCAAGCCGTCGATCGCCGCCGGCGAGGAACGCTCGGAAAAGCCGATCACGACCAGGTCCTCGCGCAGCGGATGGACATCTCCGCCTTCGATCGTGTAGTGGTGCCTCCGCTCGACCGACCCGTCGTAAAGCACTCCCTTGCTCTGGAATTCCGGGTGATACGTGAAGATCGCCTTCATGATCAACTCTTCCGGCCAGCGTATCCCGTAGCGCATCGATCCGATCAACACGTGATCACCAACGGGAATGCAGCTGTCGCGCGTGAAGAACAGGTTCGGCAGCGGGGGCAATTCGTATCCCGACTCGTTGAGCGCGGTGGCCAGCAGGCCCGCCTTCTCTTCCTTGCCCTCTATCAGCATGCGCACGAGCTCGGCCGGCTTCCGCTTTCCGATTTCGCGGGCCAGTGGCTTGGACGGAACGATGTCCATCGCCTCCTCGGCGAAGAGCGCACGCGCCTCCGGATTCGCCAACACCGTCTCCAGCAGGTCACGCACCTGGTAGACCTTCGTGAAGTGTTCGAGGATGGCGACAAAGCGCTGGTGCTCACTGCGCGCCTGCTCCGCCTCGATGATGTCGTCGTACAGGAAGTCTTCGCGCGTCCTCGGCGTGACGGCAAATAGCTCTGGCCCCGGTGTATGAACCAGGACGGCCTGTAGTCGGCCGATCTCCGAAGTGACCCGGACCTTCATGACCCGAAGATAACCAGAAGCCCGGCCACGGCTGGAATGCTCCCAACGGCCTATTAACTTGTGAATGAATTCACAAAGAACCCGAAGTCGTGAAGCGCATCGCAGATTCGACCGTCCGCCGCCTTTCGGCCTACCTGAGGTTCCTGGAAGACTTTGAGGGCCGGGGCCTCAAGACCATTTCGAGCGATGAACTCGCCCGACGCGGCGGCACAACCTCCGCTCAAGTCCGCAAGGACCTCTCCTTCTTCGGTTCCTTCGGAAAGCGCGGCCTGGGCTACTCAGTCCCTGAGTTGGCTGGCCGCTTGCGCGAGATCCTCGGACTCGGCCGCAAATGGAAGATCATCATCGTCGGCGCTGGCAAGATCGGCGCAGCACTGGTGCAATACCGCGGATTCAAGCAACGCGGCTTCCAAATCCTCGCTGCCTACGACAACGACTCCGCCAAGATCGGCAAGACCATGGACGGGATACCAATCCGGGATATCAGCCTGCTGGAGAAGGACGCGAACAAGGAGGCGGCAGACATCGCCGTCCTTGCGGTGCCGGGGGATCACGCCCAGACGCAGGTGAATCGGCTCGTTGCCGCCGGGATCAAGGCCGTACTGAATTTCGCGCCGGCACAGCTTCAAGTGCCTTCTGATGTCACCGTCAAGAACGTCAACATGGCCATGGAGTTAGAAGGGTTGTCGTACGCCCTATCCAACCGGGGTTAGGCCTACGATCTCGTAGTCCGAAAGAGCGTCACGAAACGATCGATCGCCAGCGTTTCAGGCCGGGATTCAGGGTCGATTGCGCATCGTGACAACAAAGCCTCGGCCGCCTCACGCGACGCCGGCACAATGCTGCGGATAAGTCGTTTCATCTGCTTCCGGCGCATCCCAAACACTGCCTGAACGAACTCGCGGAACGGCTCCTCCTCCTCCGGTCTGATCAATGGCACTTCCCGTGGAACCAACTCGACCACGGCGCTGGTGACCTTTGGTTTGGGGTGAAACGCGCCTGCGGGGACGGAGAAAAGCATCCGGACCGCCGCCACGGCCTGAAGGTTCACCGTGAGCGCGCCGAAATCACCGCCACCCGGGGACGCGGCCATCCGCTCGGCGACCTCCTTTTGCACCAGGAACACCATCCGGCGCGCCCTCGGCCGACGCAGCGAGTGAAAGACGATCGGCGTCGTGATGTTGTAGGGCACGTTCCCCACCAGCGCATAGGGTCCGCCGGCTACCTCGGCCAGGTTGACCGATAGAACATCGTTCTGAACGATCCGGACGCGCTGGTCGCCCTTGTACCGCTCGACGAGGATGGCAGCAAGTGCACGATCGAGTTCGATCGCGACGACATTCCCGGCGCGCTCGCGAAGCACGTCCGTCAGTGCGCCCCGGCCTGGCCCGATCTCGACCACGGTCTCGTCCTTGCCGGGCGCCAACCCGTCGACGATGCGTGTGAGAATGCCGCGATCGGTGAGGAAGTGCTGACCCATACTCTTGCGAATGGGCGGCATTCCCCCCGCCCTGCGCGGCATTGGATCAGCTCCGGAGGACGACGATCGTCAGGTCGTCACGAAGTGGAGCGCCGGCCACGTGCCGGTCCACGAGTTCAAAGAGCCGATCCACGATCGCGTCCGGCGCTTCTGCCCGCGCTATCCTGGCCGACTCCAGAACGCGGTCCTCACCAAGGCGACGTCCATTCGCATCGCGGGCGTCGCTCACGCCGTCCGTGAACAGGAGGAGAAGGTCGTCCTGTTTCCACGGCCTGGCGGCCGCCTGAGGGGCGCCCAGGCCCATGCCGAGCGGTGGGTCCATGGCTGCGAGCCGTTCGGCTGTGCCGTTCTTGGCTATGACAAAGGCATGGGGATGACCGGCATTCGCGAAGCGCAGCTCCTGCGATGCCCGGTCGATTACGCCGTAGAACAGCGACACGAACATCTCTGCCTGCCTCAGCTCATCCGCAAGTGAATGCAGAAGTGCGTTGAGCACGTCCCCGGGGTCGGTAGTTCCCTGTGCATGAATCGCCGACGCGCTCATGGTCAGTGCCATTACGAGCGCCGCCTGATATCCGTGCCCTGATACATCGCCCACCATGACCCCGGTTTTCCCTGGTCCCAGCCGAAAGAGGTTGTAGAGGTCACCGCCCACACTTTCCGCCGGCACCACGCGCGCACCAACGATCGCATTCGGCGCAACGGCGGACGTTTCCGGCAGGAGGAGCATCTGCAGGTCGTGGGCGAGCTGCATTTCCTGCGCGAAGCGCTGCTGTTGCAGCGACTCCGTGACCAAGCGCGAGTTCTGGATGGCCGTGCCGATTTGCGTTGCGATCGCAGACATGAGCTTCTGGTCGCCCGCGGTGAACGGAAGGCCGGTACGACGGTCGGAAAGATTCACAACTCCCAGCGTCTCCGGCTCGGACTTTGGCGTCGTCCAGAGAATGGGCACCGACAACATCGCGCCGCGGCGAAATGGCTTCTCCGGGTCCGCCAGCATCTCGGTGTCCCCGACGATGGTGGCGTGCCCCGCGCGAAATACCTTGGACGACACGCAGGCCGCGTCGTCAATCGCGATACGGTCAACAGACGACGCCTCCGCGCCGAGCACCGCGACGGTGACGAGTGAACGCGCCGCTGCATCGTAGACTTGCACGGAGCCCTTTCGCGCGCCGACGGTGTCGGAGACCTCCGCGAGGATCCGCTTGGTGGCGTCTGACAGGTCGACGGTGCGGCCGAGGATTTCGCTGATCGTGTAGAGGAGGTTGATCTCTTCGTAGCGCTCAGCGAGTTCCGCGGCAGCGTGTTCGACTTCGAGGCTGGATTGCGTGATCTGTGCAATGACGGGCAACAGAAACTGCATCTGCGGCGCCGGTGATTTTCCGTCGCGCGACGGACCGACGATGAGCCATGCGGCTCGCGGACCGGGTACCGCCGCTATGAGATCCGTTCCATCGTCGCCGTCTTGGACAAGGGTTCCCTCACTCAGCGTCGGAAAGCGGGGAGGGCGCGTCGGTTCGTTGGTGCTGGCTGTGCGCACGACGACTTCCCCTGTCCTGGTCCACACTGACGCCTCGCAGCCGCTCGCCGTCTTGAACGCGGCGAGCAGCGAGGCCAGATCGGTCACGACGCTCGCCGCAGCGTAAGTCGGACGACGTTGCCGGCACCGCCTTTCCCGCCGGGTCCGGGGCTACCGGCGAACCGTTCGACACGATCCATCAGCTTCTGCATCAGGAACAACCCGCGCCCGTCCTCGCGATGCAGGCGATCCTGCGTGGTGGGATCAGTGAGGCAGGCATCGAGGTCGAAGCCCGCTCCCTCATCCATGACATCCACGATGAGCACCGACATATCAATGCGTGCATGCACGCGAACACATTTGCGCGGGTCATCCTGGTTGCCGCGCAGGATCGCGTTCGAGAGCGCCTCGGTCAGCGCAACCGGGAGATTGAGCATGAGCTGGGTCCGCGCGAAACGCATTTCCTCGCACTCCTGCCGCACGCGCTCCACAACGCCTTCGATTTCCGAGACGTCGTTTCTGATCTCCAGCTCGATGACGCGGGCGTCCATCCGGTTCAGAAGCTGGCGAGCGCCTGTTCGCGCGTTTCTGCGATCTGGAACAGCGTGTCGAGCTTGGTCAGCTCGAACAGCGTCCTGAGGTCCTCGTTCAAGTTGGCGAGGCGCAGGTCGCCGCCTTGTTCACGGATCTTCTTGGAGAGCGAAACCAGGACCCCAAGCCCGGAACTGTCGATGTACCCGGTCTTGTCGAAGTCGATGAGGAACTTGCGACCGCCCTTTTCCAGCTCCTCGAGCATCTTCTGCTTCAGCTCCTGCCGGTTTCCGACGATGAGCTGGCCCTCGATTTCCATGATGACCACGCCATCCTGCTTTTTCGTCGTGAAGCTCATTCAATGCTCTCCTCGAGTGGCATTGGACTACCCTGCTTGGAGTGCCGTGATCGCGGCGACGTTTGTAATGTCATCGCTTGTCGCACCGCGCGAAAGGTCGCTGCAGGGCCGTCGCAGTCCCTGGACGATTGGACCGATGGCGGTGGCCCCACCTACCCGCTCCACCAGCTTGTACGCGATATTGCCGGCGTCGAGCGACGGGAACACCAGCACGTTGGCCCTTCCGGCGACGGGGCTCCCCGGCGACTTCCGGTTCGCGATCGCCGGTACCAGGGCCGCGTCGCCCTGTAGCTCGCCATCCACCACGAGATCGGGCGCCCGTCTCCGGGTCTCCTCGACGGCCGCGCGAACCCGCGCAACCGAGTCCGCGGTGGCGCTTCCGTAGGTGCTGAAGGACAGGAATCCGACGACAGGCTCGTCGCCCACGACTCGGCGGCGATCGGCCGCCGCCGCGATCGCGATATCAGCGAGCTGGCTGGACGTCGGCTCGGGGACAACCGCGCAATCCGTGAACGTCAGCACCTCAGCGACCCCGCTGGCCGCCACCTCTGGCCGCACAACCATATAGAAGGCGCTGGACACGGTTTGGACGCCGTCCGCAGGACCGACAACCCAAAGTGCGGCCCGCAGAATATCAGCCGTCGTATGGGCCGCGCCGGCGACGCAGGCATCCACCGCGCCTGAGCGTACCAGCCAGTCGGCGAAGTACAGCGGGTCCCGCGATAGGACCGCCGCATCGCCAGGCGTGATTCCCTTCCTTCGTCGCGTCTCCACGAGATGCGCCGCGAGTGACTCCGCGCGCGCATCGGACGACGGATCGACGCACTCCAGCCCCATGGCCATGGCGGCGGCGTGCGACTCGGGTACGGACGGATCCAGGACGAGCACGGGCTCGACGATCCGCTTCTTCTTGAGGACTGTGACCGCTTCCAGAATTCTCGCGTCCGCGGACTCAGGAAAGACGACGCGACACGGCTTCGCAGCCGCCCGCTCCCGAACGCGTTCGAGGAACGCGTTCACTTCGTGCCGAGTTTGTCCCGAAGGGCCTTGGCAACGGCCGGATGCACGAGGCCGGACACGTTGCCGCCATGCGTGGCGACCTCGCGCACCAGCGAGGCGCTGATGTATGTCGTGTCGAGGGACGGCACCATGAACACTGTTTCGAGCCCCGGTGACAGGTGGCGGTTCATGAGTGCCATCTGGTACTCGTATTCGAAATCACTCACGGCGCGGAGTCCGCGAATCAGCAGCTGGGCGCCGACGGACTTGGCGAAATCCACGAGCAGGCCTTCGAACGGCCGCACCTCCACCCTCTTTTCAGTAGCGAAAGTCTCCTGGATCATCTTCGTCCGCTCATCCAGGGGAAACAGCGGCGTTTTTCCGGCGTTTCGTGCCACGGCGACGATGAGCCGGTCGACGAACGCGAGGCTGCGCGTAATCAGGTCTTCATGACCCCGAGTGATGGGGTCGAACGTGCCTGCATAGATGCCGATCTTCATGGAGGGGAACCTATGGCCTGCGGTAGAAGGTGACTACAGTGTCTCCGTACTCGCGCCGGTCCGCGTCGCCTGGCAACCGCACCTTGCGCTCATGTTCGACGCCAAGGACGCGCGCGAAGGGCATCTTGATCCACGCATCGGCCACTGCTTCAGCGTACCCCTGGCCGTACGGCGGGTCTGCAAACGCGACATCATAGGCCAGTTCCGGGAGTCCGCCGATGAACTTGATCGCGTCCGCACGGTGAACTTTGGCGTCTGCCCCGGCCTCCAGCGCAGCGAGATTGGCCTGAAGCGTCTTGAGGCCCTTGGCACTCGAGTCCACCAGATCAACCGAACGAGCGCCGCGCGAGAGCGCCTCGATGCCCAGCGCGCCTGAACCAGCGAACAGGTCCAGCACACGCGCGTCGGGAAGGTCCAGCTGAATGATGCTCATCCACGCTTCGCGAACCCGGTCAGCAGTTGGGCGCACTGTGCGATCCGGTGGTGGCGTGAGTCGCCGGCCTTTCCATTTCCCCGCGACGATACGCATTGCCTAGGCGCGAATGTCGGCCAGCCGCGCTTGCAGCCGGGATTCACCGTTCCAGTCATCGCGCTCAAGACGAAATGCGACGTCCACGGTGGCGCCGGCCGTCAACTCGGGTGCGCGATGCGCCATTCCCCATCCTAGCGCGGAGAGTTCGACGCCGCCCTGCTGCAGCCGCACGCGGAGGCCGTCCTTGCCGACCGTCTTGGGCGCAGCCACGACGCGCACACCGCGCGCGACCAGCACCGGAGACGGATTGCCGAGCCCGCAGGGCTCCAGGTGACGGAACATCGCCTCGAGTTGATCGTTCACGTCCGCGAGGTCGATCTCGAGGTCGGCGCGAAGTTCCGGTACAAGGTCTTCGGGCCTGAGCACCTCGCGCGCTGCGGTGTTGAACCGCTGCGCGAAGGCGCCGACGTTCTCCCGTGCCATCGTTACGCCAGCCGCCGAGCGATGCCCGCCGAAGCGCAGCAACAGGTCGCGGCACTTGCCGATGCCTGCATGGAGATCAAAGGCGGAGATCGACCGGCCGGAGCCCTTCCCTTCGTTGCCCTCAAGCGCGATGAGGACCGCTGGACGCCCGAACTCCTCCACGATGCGCGATGCGACAATGCCGACCACGCCGGGATGCCAACCTTCTCCGGCGAGCACAATGCCGTACGTCTGCTCGAGATCGAGCGTACGCACCATCCCGCGCGCCTCCTCAAGCGTTTGACGGTCGAGCTCCTGCCGCTTCACGTTGAGTTCCTCGAGTTCACGCGCAATCGGATTGGCGTGCGATTCATCCGTCGAGAGCATCAGTTCCACGCCGCGCATGGCACTCCCCAGTCTGCCGGCAGCGTTGAGTCGTGGCGCCAAAATGAATCCCACTCGTCCGGCGTTGATCGCCTTCGATTGGAGGCCGGCGGCGCGAATCAACGACGCCAATCCCA
The DNA here is from genome assembly GCA_031401495.1 of Gemmatimonadota bacterium. GTDB lineage: Bacteria > Gemmatimonadota > Gemmatimonadetes > Gemmatimonadales > Gemmatimonadaceae > DASPMP01. The sequence goes on along the minus strand of JANNRQ010000089.1, from coordinate 17,770 downwards.
CATTCTTCGTCTCGTTGAGGAGCCTGAGTCCGTAGCGAACAAGAATCCGGTTCTCACCACGCAGCAGTGCGACGTCCGCGACGGTAGCCATGGCTACGAGATCCAGCATGTTGAGCACAACGTTTGGCGACGCGCCCATCGCGCGCGTCAGCGCAAGCGCCAGCTTGTACGCGATGCCGGCCGCACACGGATCTTTATCGTGCGACGTGCAGCCGGGCTTCTTCGGGTTCAGGACCGCGAACGCAGCGGGCAAAGGCCCGCCGGGCAAGTGGTGATCCGAAATGATCGTGTCGATGCCGGCAGCATTCAGGTCGGCGATCGGACCGACCGCGCTCGTACCGCAATCGCACGTGACGACCAGCCGGGCGCCGGCCGCTTTCGCCGCATCGACGCCGGCGGACGTCAGGTCATAGCCGTCGCGCAGGCGGTTGGGAATGAACGGGGTGACCTTGCCGCCAAGCGACCGAATGGTCCGCGTCAATACCGTCGTCGAGCAGATTCCGTCCACGTCGTAGTCCCCGTGGATCAGGATCATCTCTCCGGTGCGAATGGCGCGAACGATGCGTTCCACTGCCCGGTCCATGTCGCTGAGCACCGACGGCTCGCTGAGGTGCTCGAGCCGCGGCCTCAGGAACCGCTTTGCCGCCTCACCGGCGGTGAATCCACGCACGGCCAGCAAGCGACACAACACCTCCGGCAGCTTGAGGTCGGCGACCAGCGCCGCAACGACGTCAGGGGCCGGAGCGGCCGGAAGGAGCCAGCGTGTCTGCGGTCGTTGGGCGGTCGCGCTCACTCCGCAAAATATGACCGGCCGCGCCGGTCACCAAATCATTAGTCGCCGGCAAAGAGCAAAACGCCGCAACCCTCGCACATCTCCGTCGTCCCGGTTGTCTTCATGGTACTGTGGCGTTGCACCGGAAGGGCCGTGTCGCAATGGGCGCAGGAGTTGCCGCGGAGGGCGAACACGACCTCGGCGCGGTGGCGCTTGCGTATGTGGTCGTACTTCCCCATCAGCGATCTCGGCACCGCGACCGCCTTCTTTTCGCGTTCCTTGTGTACGGCCTTCAGTTCCGACTCGAGCGCAGCGCGGTCCGCATCGAGCGTCGCGCGCGTCTCCAACTGCACCTTCTCGATCTCCTTGACCGCCGCCTCGCGCGCGCCCACTTCCTTCCGTAGCTCGGTGAGTCGCTGGTTGGTTCCCTCAACGTCGCGTTCTTCGTCGGCGATAAACCGTTTGGCTTGCTCGATCTGGGCCATCGCGGCGGCGGCTTCACGCGGCACACTCACCTGTCCCAGCAGTTTCTCGCTTTTTTCGAGCAGCTCACGATGCTGGCGCAGGCGGTCTTGCACATCGCGGAGGCGCGTTTCCTCGGCCTCCACCTGTTTTTGAACCGCTACGGTCGCCTCGACCGTCTTCTGCCGTTCCTTCTCCAGCATCGCGAGCCGGGGGGCCAGCGCGCCGAGTCGATCCTCGATGCCATACGTCTTGAGATCATCCGCCTGGACTTCGAGCAATGCCGCGACATCCGGTTTCACGCGTGTGCCTCCGATCTCATGGCCGGGCTCCGCCAAAAGTTTTCCATCGATGACCGCCGAGTTCGCGGATCTGTCGCATCAGTGCCTGCTTTTCACTCACCAGCTTGTCCTTGTCGACATCCGAGGCCAAGGGAAGCTCGCGGTCGATGTCGTCGATCTGATCGCCTAATTCGCGCCTGCGCAGTACCGCAATGCAGTCTTCGATGACGCGCGACGGATTGTCTAGCCCTCCGTCCTGACCCATCAGCTGGTTGAGGACGGCAACGCCGTCGTCATCCAACCCGGTCGCGATAACGTCCAGTGCCGCATCCGGAGCGTCCACCAGCGCAGTGAGGATCTGAGCAAGCGTCGCGTTCCGAAAGGTAGCTGGCCCGACGCGCTCCACCACACGCTCCACATTGTTGCGTCGATGGAGCAGGACCCGCAGCAACTCGCGTTCGGCCGGGGCCGGTGGCTGCGACCGGGGGCGTGGCGTATCGGACGGACCATCGCCTTCCGGCACGCGTCGCGATTCCCGGTCGCCGCCGCGCGCGGGCTCAACGCTGCGTCGCTCGCCGCGCACGTTCTTGATCTCGCGCTCAAGGACGTCGACGGTCACACCGACGACCTCGGCGGAGCGCGCCACATACAGACTCCGCGTGATCGGATCGGACGCCGCGCGCAGTGTTGGCAACAGCCGGTCGAGTGCGGCGCGCTTTCGGCGCAGGTCGCCGAACCATCCACCCACCTGAAGGATCTGGATCTTGCGCTCGAGAACGTCGATCGCGGATGCGATCAGGCGCTCGATGCCCTCCTTTCCGAACCGCCGACCAAACGTGTCCGGGTCCTCGCCATCGGGCAGGCTTACAACCAACACCTTGCAGGACTGCCTGAGAAGGACATCCGCATTGCGGAATGTGGCCTTCAGACCCGCGCTGTCCGAATCGTAGAGAAGAAACGCGTTGCTGGAATACTTCCGAAGAATCTCGGCCTGCGAGTCCGCGAGGGCGGTGCCCATCGGCGCCACGACGCTCTCAACGCCGGCGGCGACCAAACGCAGGCAGTCGAAGTAGCCCTCCACGAGAAGGACGCGATCGTCGCGACGAATGGCCTGTTTCGCCCAGTTCAAGCCGTACAGCGTCTGGCTCTTGAGGAACGTCGGTGACTCAGGAGAATTCAGGTACTTGGGCTCACCCGGCCCGATGATCCGTCCGCCGAACCCGATCACCCGGCTCTGTGTGTCGTAGATCGGAATCATCAGGCGATTCCGGAACCTGGGACGCGGCTCCTCTCCTTCTTCGCGCACGACGAGCAGCCCAGCGGTCGCCAATGTCGCGACGTCATACCCCAGCGTCTGCATGTGATCGCGCAGCCCATCGCCACGCGGCGCAAAGCCGAACCCGAAGCGCTCCGACAATTCCCGCCCAAAGTCACGCGATTCCAAATACTCGCGCGTCGAGGCGCCCGCATCGCCCCAGAGTTGGCTGCTGAACCATTCGGCGGCCGCTGCGTTGATCTCCCAAAAGCGCTCGCGTGGGTCCGGACCTGCGTCGCGCGAACGCGAGACCTCCGTGACTTCCACCCCGGCCTTCTCGCCGACGTATTTCACCGCGCCCACAAAGTCGAGGCCGAGTCGCTTTTGCACGAAGGTGAAGACGTCGCCCTTCTCGTGACACACAAAGCAGTTGTATCCGCCCTTGGGTGACACCGAGAAGTTCGCGTCCTTGCCCTGATGAAACGGACACGGCCCGCGAAAGCTCGTCCCGACGCGCTTCAGCTTGACGTGCTCGCCGATGACCTGCACGATGTCGGCCTGGTCGCGCACCCGTTCGACGACGTCGTCCGGAATCATCCCAGGTCCGCCACTGTGACGCCGCTGCCGCCCTCGTTCCACCCGCCGAGCCGGAACTGCTTCACGCGCATGTCTTTCTTGAGCATCTCGGTTACGCGGTCGCGCAAAGCGCCAGTTCCTTTCCCATGGATGATGCGAAGTGCCGGAAGTTCAGCTCGGATGGCGTCGTCGATCGCACGAAACAGGAGGGGTTCCATTTCATCGACCAGCAGGCCGCGGAGGTCCACTTCCCCTCGCGCCTCGGCATCTTGAACATCGCCCCGAAATGGCGTGGCCGCTACGGGCAGCTCGGACTCGTCCTTCACTAGGGATGCGAGCGGCACCGTGAGCTTCATCGATCCCACGGCGACAAGCGCATCGTTGCCGCGCAATTCCAGGATGCGTCCGCGCTTCCCGCCGAGTGTGCCGACTTCCGCGAAGTCGCCGACGGCGAGCGACGGCGTATCCCTTCGCGCCGAGCGCGTGGGCTTCGACCGGGCCTCGCGCTCCTCGACGGCAAGCTGCTCCAGCGCCTCGGCATGCTTGCCCGCGAGATGCTCCACTTGCTGGCGGGCCAGGCGCGCCTTCTCACCCACGTCATCACCGGACGCTTTCCTGAGTTCACGAACCGTCCGTTCGATTTCCGCGCGCGCATTGAGCAGGTGCTGGCGCGCGTCCTGCCGCGACTGGCGCTCCAGCTCACGCTCGCGTTCCCGCACACTGTTCTCTCGCGCTCCGATGCGCTGACTCCGGTGTTTCGCGTCCGCGATCATCTCGGCAAGCTCGGCTTCGCGCGCATCGAGAACGGCCCGCTGCTCCTCCAAGCGCTGCAATAGCGTTGCTGTCTCACGCTCGGCGCGCGGGACTCGCTCCTCAGCGCGCGCGACGATCGCTTCGGGCAAGCGCAGACGACGCGCGATACTGATGCCGTACGAGCGCCCTGGTATTCCCTTCAGGAAACGGTACGTCGGCGCGAGGAGCTCCTCGTCGAACTGCAGCGACCCGTTCACGACGCCGGGGACTTGGGTCGCCAGTTCCTTGAGGGCGCCAAGGTGCGAGCTGGCGAGCGTACACGTGCCGCGCGCGGTGAGGGCTTCGAGAATCGCCCAGCCAAGTGCTGCGCCCTCGAGCGGATCCGTGCCTGAACCAAGCTCGTCGATGAGAACGAGTGACGACCCAGTCGCCGAGCCAAGGATCTCCGCCAGATTGCGCAAGTGCGCGCTGAAGGTGGAGAGGCTCGCCTCGATGGACTGCTCGTCGCCGATGTCGGCGAAATAGTCGTCGAAGACGGCGAACGTCGAACCGGCCGCGGCCGTGGGCGGGATTCCTGACTGCGCCATTGCTGAGAGCAAGCCAACTGCCTTCAGCAGGACCGTCTTGCCGCCGGTGTTCGGCCCGGACACGACGAGCGTGCGTTCGGTCTTGTCCATCGCGAGGTCGAACGGCACCGCCGCCACGCCACCCGTGAGCAACAGTGGGTGCCGTCCAGTAACGATGGACCAACCGTCGGACGCTTCGCCGAAGACCGGAGCGCCCGCGTCGAGTGCATCGGCAAACGCGGCACGAGCATGCAGTGAGTCCAGCTCGGCAAGCACGTCGAGGCTGGCCGTCAGCGCATGCCGATGGGGTCGCACGAGTTCCGTCAGCGCTGCCAGGACGCGCTCGACTTCTTCACGCTCCTCGGCCTCCAGTTCACGCAGCTTGTTGCTGAATTCGATGGCCGCCGGCGGTTCGACGAACACGGTCGCGCCGGTCGCGGAGGAATCGTGGACGATCCCGCCAAGCGCGGACCGACCGTCGCGTCGCACGGGAATCACGTAGCGCCCGTTCCGGATCGTGACCGACATATCCGGAACGCGCATCGAGTCGTCCAGTTTCGCCAGCTGACGCTCCAGCACTTTCACGAGTTCCCCTTCGGAAGCCCGCAGTTCGCGCCGCAAACGCCGAAGCGTGGGTGACGCGTTGTCATTCACTGTTCCGTCGTCTGCGATCGCCTTGTCGAGCTCGGCGCTCAACGCCCTGTCGTGGAACAGCTGGTTACCCAGTGCGGCCAGCACGGCGCGCGGTGCCGCCGGACGCTTTTCGTCGCGGAGGGCATCCCGCGTGCGACGGGAGCCCTGCAACAGGATGCGCGTGTCGCGCAATTCGTCGGCGCGCCAGGACAGGCCTGCCACGCGGAGCCGTTCCAGCGCGGTGGCCATCGGGGGAACTCGCTCCGCTCCCATGGGCGGCTCACCCGACCTGAGCGCACGGACCGCGGCGACGCGCGCGTGCTCGCTATCGATCCAGTGGCGATCCGTGGACGGATGCAGCGCGCGCACTCTCGCCGCGCCGGGTTCTGATACCGTCCGCCCTGCCACGTCCTCCAGCACGCGCGGAAATTCGAGCACGGAAAGCGCGTGCTGGTTCACTTGCCCGCGAGTTCCTCCCGAACGATCGCGTTGATGACATTGCCGTCGGCCTTGCCCTTGAACTGCGGCATGACCTTGCCCATCACCGCGCCGACGTTGGCCGCGCCGCCGGCAATCGCGGCTTTCACCGCGGCGCGAATCTCGTCCGGACTCGCCTCCGGCGGCAGGTATGCCTCGAGGAGCTTGACCTCGTCGGCTTCCTTCTTCGCCAATTCGGGCCGTTTGGCCTTCTCGTAGGCCTCGACGGACTCCCGGCGCTTCTTGATTCCCTTGCGCAGCACGTCGACAACATCGGCGTCCGTGAGATCGCGTCCAAGCTCGATTGCTTTGTTCTTGATCTCGGACAACGTGGTGCCAAGGCACAGCGTGGCTTCTGGATTGCGGGCTTTGCGGGAGGCGTTCAGGTCTTCCTGCACCTTCGCCATCAACTTTGGCACTTCACTCATGGGTTCAAGCTAACCGGGCGGCCACTGCATCCTTCGGCCGGCGAGGATGTGCACGTGCAGATGATGTACCGTCTGGCCGCCGTCGTCGTTGGTGTTGACCACGGTCCGATATCCCTTGGCGTCGAAGCCCTTGTCGCGCGCGATATCGCTGACCATCGAAAACAGACGCCCGACCATCGCAGGGTCCTTCACCTCGTTCAGGTTGGCGACATGCGCCTTGGGGATCACGAGGATGTGTGTCGGCGCCTTGGGCCCGATGTCATTGAACGCGAGACAGTGATCGTCCTCGGCCACGATCGTGGCGGGAATCTCCTTTCGGACGATGCGACAGAACAGGCAGTCAGCGGTCATTTCAGCTCCTCGCAATGCGTTGGCCGGCCCGCACCACTGCGGCAGCCGAGATGATAGCAGTCTCGAATCGGAGCGTCGTCCCGCCCAGCGATGCCATGCGCCATCCGCCTTCCAGCATCAACTGGCGCTCGTCGCCCTCGAAGCCGCCCTCCGGACCAACGGCGAGGGTCAACGTGCCGGCGGACGCGATCGATGACAGCGGCGCGCCAGGCGCGTCGAGCAGGAGTCTGGTCTCGTGGTCGGCTGTCGCGCCCAACGCAGCCGGCAGATCCATCTCCGGGTGGACTTGGGGCAGCCAAGCGCCCCCGCACTGTTCGAGAGCTGAACACATTCGCGACAGCAGCTTTCCCCGGAACTTCTCCCCTTCTCCGCGTGGCGAGACACTGTGCGATCGTTGGTACATCACCGGCCGCCAAGCGGTCACTTGCAGCTCCACGCACTTCTCGGCGGCCCACAGCATGCGGTCCCGATCCGCCACCGGCACCAGCATTTCGAGCGCCGGCGGGCGGGACACCTCGTCCACCGCAGTGATATCCACCGACACAGCCCGTTTTGCCGTAGCGCTGACGAGCCCGTGTGCCACGGTCCCGAGACCGGACACCAGACGGACGCGTTCGCCGGCGAGCAGACGGCGGACCAGGGCATGCTGCAGCGCATCGCCGGCGAGATCCACCGTTGACCCAGCCGACACATTTTGGGCCCAGAAAAACGACGCTACGCTCGACAAATCGCTACGCTCCACCACAGGCCCTCTTGCTCCACCCCCGTCACAGTCCATCCGTGCTCCGCGAGCGCAGAGAGCATGCGGGGTGACTCCTCGACAAGTATTCCGCTGAGGACCGCGCGTCCTTCCTTGCCCACCGCGACCGCAATTGGTGCCAACAACTCGATGAGCACCGGCGTCACAATGTTCGCGAGCACCAATTGGAGCGGCGACACGAGCGGCAGGAGGGCAAACGCATCTCCCTCCATCATCGTGACCGAGCTGGCAACGCCGTTCGCTCGAACGTTCACCTGCGCGTTGCCCGAAGCGTCCGGATCGTTCTCGATACCGTATACGTGCCTGGCACCCAGCTTCGCGGCCGCGATGGCGAGCACCGCGCTTCCGGCACCCAGGTCAGCGACGACGTCTCCCCGCCGCAACACGTCTGGCAGCAGTCGCAGAACACCGCGAGTCGTTTCGTGGTCGCCCGTACCAAAGGCCATGCCCGGGTCTATGACGATGCGCTCGTGCTCGGAATAGTCGCGGGCAAACCACGGCGGCGTCACGACGAGCGCGCCGACGCGGTGCGGCTTCAGGTGCTTCCTCCATTCGACCGTCCAATCCACGTCCGGCGCTGGCTCGGACGCAACGCGAGCTGTGGCGTCCGCCCGCGCGACAGCGCGTATGACGGCCGCGACGTCCGGCGCATTCATGTGCGTGACCAACTCCGCGTCCAGCTCTTGAACACCTTCAGCGCCGCACGCAATCAACGCGCGAACGACCGCATCGCGGTCAACGGCTGACCGCACGTGAATCGCGGTCCAGCCTGACTGCGTCACGCGCCGAGCGCGTCGCGCATCCGTGTCCAAAAACTCTTGCCGCGATCGACGGGCACGCTCTTCTGCACCGTCGCCAACTCGTTGACCAGCTGCTTCTCCTTCTCGGTGAGGCGCTCCGGCGTCCAGAGCTGTACGCGCACATGAAGATCGCCGGTGCCACCGGTGTTCACCCGTGGCAGCCCACGCCCGCGCAAGTGGAACATTTGGCCGCTCTGTGTGCCCGCCGGCACGCTGAGGATCACGCTCCCAGTCACCGTCGGGACATTGACCTCACCGCCAAGTACGAGCTGCGGATATGTCATGAGAACTTCGGTATAGAGATCCTCGCCGTCGCGGTCGAAGCGCGGGTCTTCAGAAACATCAAACACGACGTGCACGTCACCGCGAGCACCGCCGCGGACGCCCGCGTTGCCCACGCCCCGCAACGTCATGTACTGACCTGTCGCGACGCCGGCGGGAACCTGGACCTTCAAATCCTTGTCTGCGCGCGTGCGGCCTTCCCCGCGGCACTTCTTGCACGGCGACGCGATGACGCTGCCTTCGCCTTTGCAGGTCGGACACGGCGCCACTGTCACGAACTGGCCAAAGAAAGAGCGTTGCGCGCGCTGTACTTCACCGCTGCCGCGGCAGCTCGGGCAGATCTCCGCCTGTGAGCCTGGCTCCGCTCCTCGGCCTTCGCAGCGGTCGCACGGCTCCAGCAGCTTCAAATGGACGGACTTCTCGACACCGGCGGCGACTTCGGGCACGGTGAGCGCGATCGTCACCTTGATGTCCGCGCCGCTATGCACGCCGCCCTGGCGACCAGTAGCGAACATGCCTTCAAACCCGCCGATGCCGAAATCGCGCATGAACACATTGAGCGCTTCGGACAGATCGAAGTGGTGGAAACCTGCCGCTCCCCCACCTGCGCCGCGCAGGCCGGCTTCGCCGTAGCGATCGTACGCCGCGCGCTTGTCCGGGTCACGCAGGACATCGTATGCCTCGGTCAGCGACTTGAACTTCTCCTCAGCCTCGCTCGACCCGCTGTTGCGGTCCGGATGCCACCGCATCGCCAGCTTGCGGTACGCCGTCTTGATCTCGTCGTCCGACGCGGTCCGACCGACGCCGAGTACGCTGTAGAAGTCGGCCATCAGTCGAGCAGGTCCGAGAGCAGCTGGGAGGTGTGATTCACCAGTGAGATGACCTTTTCGTACGGCATCCGCGTCGGCCCGATGACGCCGATGACACCTGACAGTGAGCCCGAGTGATACTCAGCGGTGACCACCGTGAAGTCGCGCAGCCGCTCGTCCTCGTGCTCGCCCCCGATCGTGATGGAAATACCGGAGGTCTCGCCGCGTCGACGCAAAGCATCCGCCAGCGCCTCAGGGCGTTCCGTAAGCTCGATCAGGCGCCGCATGCCGCCGGCTTCCGCGAACTCGGGCTGGTCCGCCAACACGGAGGCCTGTCCAAGGACGACGCGGGCTTCGCCGAGCCCTATCTGGCCATCGAAAAGGCTGTCCGCTTCCTGCACGAAGATGTTCAGCAGTTCCTGGGCATTGGGCACGGACACACTGTCACGAAGTCTCGCGCCCAGGGATGTGCGAATGTCGTCGAGCGTCAGCCCGGCAAGCCGTTCGTTGAGGACGATGGTGACCTCAGCCAGCGCCGTCTCCGCGATCGCACCCGAGATTTCGACGAACACCGTGCGCACCGCACCGCCTTCGAGCATGAGGACCATCAGCAGGCGCTCACTGTTCACGCGAACCAAGTCGAGCGAACGCAGCACGGCCTGCGAAATGCCTGGGCCAAGCGCCACACCCAACTCCTGCGTCAGCACGCCAAGTCCTTGCGCCGCCCGGAGGAGAATCGTCTCGATCGGCGAATCCGCGGAGCTGAGCACCTCCGCAAGCCGCTCGCGCTCTGACGTGGCGAGTGCCTGCGGTGCTCCAATCAGCGAGTCCACGTATGCGCGGTACGCCTTGTTGGTGGGTACGCGACCGGCCGACGTGTGCGGATGGAAGAGAAAACCCTTCTCTTCCAAGTCACTCATCGTATTGCGGATGGTCGCGGGCGAAACGCCCAGACCGAATCGTCGAGACAGTGCCCTCGAACCCGCGGGTTCCGCGGTGAGGACGTAGCACTGAATGACCGCGTCCAGGACGCGACGCTCGCGCTTCGAGAGCTCCTCGACGCGGCTCATAAGTTCAAACCTAGTAACGACTTCGGAGCGTAGTCAAGTCGGTCGACAAGGAGTCCAGTCGTAGCCAACCCAACGCCGTGAGGCGAAGCCGGCCATCGCGGACCTCCGCCCAGCCGTTTTCGACCCACGGAGCGGTTCGCGCAAACACGTCAGCGGTGGCGTCGAGCCCGTCTGAAGTCCGCAGGTCCAGATACACGCGCTCTGACGCGGACTGGTCTGCCGACAGCACTTCACTGCCCTCGATCGTGCTGCTGCCGGCCGCGGCGAGGGACTCCCACGCCGCAAATGCCTCGGTGTTCCAGCGGCGGCTGAGGCCGTCGAACTCATGCGCCGACGGACCGAGACCTGCGTATGGACGACGCCGCCAGTAGGACCAGTTGTGCCGCGAATGCTTTCCCGGCGCACCGTAGTTCGACACCTCATAGTGATCGAGCCCGCACCCGGTCAGCGCATCGTGAGCGGCGAGGAACTCGGATTCGAACGACTCCTCGGGCGCCTCAGTCGCTTCCTGCCTCGCCACCCATTTCCCGAGCGGCGTGCGCAGTTCCACCGTGAGTCCATAGACGGACATGTGTGGCAGTCTCAGCGCAACCGCCATATCCAGGTCGCTCCGCCATTCCCGGCCGACACTCGGAGGCACGGCGAAGATCAGGTCGATCGACACGTTGTCGATGCCGCCATCGCGCGCGGCGCGCACCGCGTCGGTTGCCCGTTGGGCATCGTGCGTTCGATGCATCCACTTCAACACGCGATCGTCGAACGATTGCACGCCGATGGACAATCGGTTGATGCCGGCGCGGCGCCATGCGTGCACAGCCTCAACCGTGACGTCTTCCGGATTGGCCTCGAGCGTGACCTCGGCACTGTCCATCAGCGTCGCGCGTTCTCGGATCAGTGACATCACCCGTGCAACGCCGTCCGCGCCAAGCTTCGAGGGTGTTCCGCCGCCGAAATACAGCGTCCGCAACTCGAAGAACGAATCAGCGTGCCGCGTGGCCCACTCAGCGGCGATTGCCTCTGCGAACTCGCGCGCCGGAACACTCGGCCGTACCGCAATCGAGAAATCGCAGTACGTGCAGCGCCGCGCACAAAACGGCACGTGGACGTAGAGGTGTTCGTAGCGCACGCCGAAAGGTACGCCGGCGATCAGCGCCTTCTGACTTCTCCCGTCAACGCACACTCCACGGATCCGGCAAGCTCCAGCGTTGTGACCGCCGCCATGCATTCGGCCGCTGGCAGGCCGCTCACGCTGCAGAGCGCATCCAAATGCAGTCCGCCAGCAGCAAGTGCGGCCCAGACGCGACCCTCGTTGCCGTCTGGATCGACCTTTGGTGTGCGCGGTGGAGGCGTAAGCCCGGCCAGCGCGAGCGCATCTTCGACAGAGGTGATGATCCCAGCCCCGTCGCGGAGCAGCATGTTGGCCCCCTCGCTCTGCGGCTGATCGATGGGACCGGGCACGGCGGCGACCTCGCGCCCGAGCTTCAGTGCGTGCTCGGCTGTATTGAGCGCTCCACTGCGGATTGGCGCTTCCACCACGATCGTCAACGCACTGAGCGCGGCGATGATCCGGTTGCGCCTCGGAAACGTGAACGCCATCCCGTGCTCGTCATGCTCCAACTCGCTGATGAGGACCCCGCGGGTGGCCACGGCGCGCTGGAGCTCGCGGTTCCCCTTCGGAAACACGTGATTCAGGCCTGTCCCCAGCACACCGATGGTCATACCACCCGCATCCAACGCCGCACGATGGGCAGCGCTGTCGACTCCCGCCGCGAGGCCGCTCACCACACAGGCGCCGGCGCGCACGAAGGCGCCGGCGAGCTCTCGCGTTACACGAAGTCCGTACGGTGTCGCACGGCGTGTCCCCACAATCGCCACGCGCGGTCGCACACGCAGCCTCGAGAGTTCGCCGAGCGACCATAGCCCCTCGCATCGCGCCTCCTGAAGTGCGTCGAGGTCATCGGGCCAGTCGGTGTCTGCTGGCGTCAGCCGCCGAACGGCGTCGGTCGACTCAAGGAAGCGGTGCCCGTTCACTGGCGCGCTCGTTGGCTTTCCGCATCGCGAGCAGCGAACTCCACCATGCCGCGAGCATCTCGTCCACCCCAATGCGCCCGGCGGCGCTGATCGCGAAGACGCCGATGGCCCCGGGCGCTTCAATCGGCGGAGGCTCGGATTCGCCGAGCAAGTCAATCTTGGTAAAGACGACGCAGTGCGGTTTCTCCGCCAACGGCTGCGAGTAGGACGCGATCTCGGAGCGAAGCTGATCGTACTCTGCTTGCCAGTCCATCGAGTCGACGGGAATCATGAATGCCAGAATGCGCGTGCGTTCGATATGGCGCAGGAACTGGAGGCCCAGGCCCTTCCCCTCGTGTGCGCCCTCGATGATTCCCGGAATGTCGGCGACGACGAACGTGCGGCCATCGCTCAGTTGGACGACGCCGAGGTTGGGCGCCAGCGTCGTGAACGGATAGTCGGCGATCTTGGGGCGCGCCGCTGAGACAAGCGACAGCAGGGTGGACTTGCCGACGTTCGGTTGACCCACGAGCCCGATATCCGCAATGAGCTTGAGCTCGAGTTCGACCGAACGGAACTGTCCGTCTTCGCCCGGCTGGAACTCGCGCGGACTTTGATGTGTCGACGTCTGGAAGAACGTGTTGCCACGCCCTCCGCGACCGCCCTTGGCCACAATCGCCGTATCGCCATCCGACATCACTTCGGCGACGATTTCGCCGGTGTCTACGTCGCGCACGATGGTGCCCGGCGGCACCGGCATGATCACGTCGTCGCCGGAACGCCCGGTCTTGTTGTTGCCGGAGCCGCTGTCGCCGTCTTGCGCCTTCCAGGAGTCGCGATAGGTGTAGTCGAGCAACGTCGCAAGATTTGCGTCGGCGCGGACGATCAGGTCGCCGCCTCGGCCACCGTCGCCGCCGTTCGGCCCGCCCATCGGCTTGAATTTCTCACGAAGGAATGACGAGATGCCGGAGCCGCCATTCCCCGCCTTGAGCTTGATGCGCGCGCGATCGATGAACGTCATGCGGCAATCCGGGCCCAAAGACGGGTGGCGCGCTCAAGCGAGTCCTTGGGAATGACGTCAGCGAGCGCGGCCAACGCGTCAGTAGTCACGGCATCAGGAACCCCGACATTCCGGGCGCCGTGCAGGTGCGATTGTAGCTGTCGGTCCTGGTTCGTAGCGGCACACGCGGCGACGATGCACAGCTCGCGCCGTGCAAGGTCCAGTCCGGGACGGCCCAGTACTTTGCCGTAGCCCTCGACGATCATCCATTCGTCGAGTCGCGGGTGCAGCGCTTTGATGTTCTCGCGCAAACGGCCGTACATACCTCCGTAGACCTGAGCGCAGGTCTCCTCACCGGTCGCAACCGGTGCGTCGTTGGGCGCGACAGTGCGCCGGTGCGGTGTTGGCGACAGGCGCCGCCACTCGCGCATGCCGTTCAATGCGCGTGGGAAACCGGCAAACAAATAGGTCTGCAGAAGAAGTTCCTCGATCCAGTCGTGTGGCGTCAATCCCGTTGCGCGTTGAAGCGCGCTCCGTACTTCGTCCTCGGTACCTGCTGCGAGCCACGCTGACAACCGCACCAGCGCGCGCGTCGGGTCATCGAGGTGCACTAGTGTGGCACCGAACCGGTGTTCATGTGTCATCGCGCGATTGCGCGGCGGTACAAATCGTCGCCTACGAGAGCGGCCGGATCTCGCCGACGCTCTCGCCGCGCGTATTGCGAAGCTGACGGGACAGGAATTCCTCCAACCGTGGGGACAGTTGTGCCGGCAGTGCGTCCAGCAGCTGCAATGCACGAATCAGTGCCGGGAATTGGGCGCGCTGCGCACCGTCCTCCACCTTGACGGCGACACCGATTCCCTGCTCCAGCACGGCAGCGCAGTGCACACCTTCGGCACCGATCTTGGCGACGATGCGACCACCTGATTCCTCGATGAGAATCGAATCGAACCGGTCCGTTCCGCCGACGAGGAAGGGCCGGGTCTTCATGGCGCCGACGATGCGTTTTGCCGCGCCAGCTCCATTGGACGACGAGCACGCCAGGCGCGCGTAAGCACGCGCCATCTGCTCGAGCGGAAGCGCGAACTCCACCACGCCGCAGCCGTCCACGGCCTGACCGATTTCTTCGGGCGCCATCCCGGTCCACTTCGCCACGGACTGAAGGCAGCGGCGCTGGACATCATGCCCGGCGCGTTCGTATCCGAACATTTCCCATCCGGCTGTGCGGGCCGCGGCCAGCATGGCGGCGTGCTTGCCGGAGCAGTTGTTGTGGAGCCGCGTCGGGCGCTCGCCAGCGTCGCGCAACAGTTTGGCACCGCGATTGGACAGCGGCTCGTGCGGGCCGCAGGCCAAATCACCCTCCTCGAGCCCCATGGCGGCAAGCATGCGCTGCGCTATCGCAACGTGTTCGGGCTCGCCGCCGTGGGAAGCGCACGCCAGCGCCAGTTCGTCGTCACCCCACTGGAGTTCGTCGAAGCCGCCTGACTCGAGCAGCGGCATGACCTGGAAAGGTTTGGCGCAGGAACGCCAGTGCGTCATTCGGTCGGGCTGGCCCGCGCCGGCCGCCAGCGTGTCGCGTGCGTCCACAACAGCCGCATGGACCCGATGCCGCGATTCCACAGCCCCGCCTCGCGTCGCTACGACGTCGAGCTGAAACGACTTCATAGTCGACTGGACGCCCCCTCTGCGTCGGTCTTGAGCCAGAAAGGTAATCGAGCGTTCTGGCTTCCAATCGCGCGGGGTCTGGTGACTTACTGCTTGACTGCGAGATACAGGGTTGCCAATGCCGTGATAACTGGCAATACCGTCGCCACGATCACCTGCGCGGCGCTGCCAGCCTGAGGGTCCTTTTGCGGCACGATCACGGTGCTGCCTGGCGCCGGCTTGGGAAGGTTGTCCCACCACCACCAATGCGCCCGCGTCGCCTCGCGTTTGCCACTGGGCTGGGTGACGAACGAGCGGTTGTAGTCGGCCTCGCGTGCAGGACCGCCAGCTTGGTTGACGTAGTAGCGCAGACTCTTCCCTGGAACGTACGCGACGACGTTCGGCGCATTCACGGCACCACGAACGGTCACGATCGTGGACCGCTGCGGCACGACGACCTGGTCGCCGTCCTGAAGCAGCATGTTCTCGGGTGACTCGCGGCGGCGTATCGCCAGTGGGACATCAATGGCCACGCGACCCACGTCCCCTTTGCGACGCGTGAACACCGTACCCTCGGGATATGCCTCGGGCGTGAGCCCGCCCACGCGGTCGATGAGATCCGCGAGCCGCTCGCCGCGCGTCCTGAGCGCGTAGGCCCCGGCAAATCGCACCTCGCCACTGATCGTGACAACGCGCTGAAGCTCCCATTGCGGCTGATACATGATCAGCACGTTGTCGTATGGCTGAAGCTCCACTTCGGGCGCCCCCGTCGCTGCGGCCGGAAGACCGGGCGCGCCGAGGTACACCTCACCAAGCTTTCGCTCGAACACGTACGTGGAGTCGAGCGGGAACCGGAGGGTGGCCGCCGTTGACGTCCCCTCGCGCCCCTCGGGCAGGCGAGCGACTTCCGCCTCTTTCAGATATGCGCCTTCCTTCAGGCCGCCCGCAAGAAGGACAAGGTCTCGCATGGTCATGCCGCGATAATACTTGAAGCGACCGGCCTTGTTCACGGCACCACCGATTGCGACGTATCGCTCGGGACGGAAGCTCGTGAGGGAGAACACTTGAATCACATCATCCTCCCGAAGCGGAAAGTCGCCGATCACGGCGCCCGTGGTATCCCGGAAGGACGCGCGCAACTGCGTGCGGGTGGAATCGCCACTCAAGCGCGAAATGAGCACTTGTCCAAGGAAAGCGTCGGGCTGCAGTCCGCCAGCAGCGCGCACCGCGTCTGCGACGGTCATGCCGGCGCGAAGGCCTTGCGAACCCGGCGTGAACACGTGGCCGCTAACGGTGATCGTGTTTCGGACACGGTCCGACACCCCAAAAACCCGGACGACGTCACCGTTTGCGAGAGGAAGCCCACGACCGCCCGTCGCCAGATCAACCGTCGACACGTCGATCGTGGTGCGATCGCGCCCTTCGCCCGTTCGCTGGCCGGCCGGCAGAATCCGCTGAACCTGTACGCGTCGCTGGAGTGCGTTGGCATTGAAGCCGCCCGCTGCGGCTATCGCGTCCGCCACGGTCTCGTTCGCCTTGAGTTCGTAGGTCGCCGGACGGACGACTTCGCCGATCACGCGTACCCGCGAACCACGCGTCGGCACAAAGACGATGTCGCCGGTCTCGAGGCGTGCGTCTCGCGAGGCATCACCCCGGAGCAGGTAGTCATACAGATCAACGGTCGCTACGACCCTGCCCCCGCGTTTGATCTCCACGTTTCGCAGTGAACCGTTTGACGTGGGTCCCCCGGCGGCGTACAACGACGTCAGCGCGGACGAGGTGCTCGCCACCATGTAGCTGCCGGCTTTGACGACCTCGCCCAGCACATACACTTGGTTGGTGCGGAGTCGCGTAACACTGATCGAGAATCGCGTCGTGGCGTCGGAGCCGCGTTTCACTCCCGAATACACCCGCCCGAGGCGTGAATACAGGACGTCGTTCAACTGGCCCAACGTGAGGTTCGCCAGCGAAACGACGCCGACTTGTGGAATGAGGACAAAGCCCTCCCGAGTCACGTCGAGCGACGCCGACGATTCCACATCACCGGTGAGGATCAGGACCAGGCGATCGCCGGGACCGAGCCGGTAATCATCGCCGACCGGGCCCAGGACACTGGGCTCGACACGCGTGGCACCGGAGCGAAAAAGTTCGTAGCCAAAAATGTTGAAGCCACTGTCGAGGCGGGCAATGGAATCCTCGACGTCGGCGCGAAGCACACCGCGCCGGCCCCGACGAGCCATAGGATCGGTCCGAAGCGAGTCGCGAACCCTGAGCAGCGAGTCGCGCGCAAATGAGTTCAGGGTGTCGGTCTGCAGCATCTGGAAAATCGAAACATCGGTGCTATCAGCGATGCCGAGTTCCTGAATAGCCGCGTAAAGATCGGACGACGGCGCTTCCGGAAGCATGGCCGACCCAGGGAGGTACGCGTCCAACAAATCCTCGGGGTAACCTTCAGCCCGGAGACGCGCGTGAATCTGGTCCTTGGTCATGCCGGTCGTCACAAGCCGCTGGCGAAGCTGCTGAATCAGCTCTGGGCGCGCCTGCAGGATTGCTCGTGCCTGTTCGGCCGTGGGCCGCTGGCCGCCTGGAAGTGATGTCTGTTGCGCAAACAGCGCGGGCGCGGACAGCAGTCCGCTGGCCAACACCGGGAGCAGCCGGGCAAATCGCATGTCGAATCGTTGAAGCGGGTGGCTTGCGCCGTCGCCGGTGGGCTAGTGGTCGCGCAGGGACTCGAACCCCGGACCTCTGGTATGTGAGACCAGCGCTCTAACCAGCTGAGCTACGCGACCGAAACACGCCATCAGGAATGCGCTAATGCGTGTCGGGCCAATAACATAGCTG
>JANNRQ010000088.1:0-21394 GCA_031401495.1 Gemmatimonadota bacterium | reverse complement strand
GGTCCTCCGCTCCGCTCCGCACGACACGTTGGGGTTTAGAAACTCCGCCCAGCGCCGCCACCACCAAACCCGCCACCGCCACCAAATCCGCCGAAGCCGCCTCCACCACCAAAACCGCCTCCGAAGCCGCCACCGCCGCTCCGACCGCCGCGACTGTGAATCGCCGCGTGGAGCACCAGCCCAAGCACGTCGGCGGCGAGTCCGCGTTTCCGGCGCCTCGTCATCGCGAGCATGATGATGGCAAAGAGGAAGACCCACGCGATCGCCGGAACGCCCTGTGACGATCTCGGCGCCCGCTGCGACCGCGGTTCCCGGACGAAGCCCGCTGTCGAGTCGAGACTGAACGCGAACTCGCCGGCAAAGCGCTCAGCCACGCGCCATGTCATCAAGGCGAGCGCGCCAGAATAGTCTCCAGCGCGTAGCTGGTCGATGGACTCGTCCTGGATCGCGCCGGCGGTCGCGTCAGTAATGAAGCCTTCGGAGCCCGTACCCGTTTCGATGCGGACGTACCCGCGCCCGTCGGAACTCGTCTGGCGCGGAACCACGAGGATGACCACGCCGGCGTTCCTGGCCTTGTCGCCCGGACCGCCCTTGGCGCCGACCTTCCACTGCCTCCCGATTTCGCGAGCCACCTCCGACGGATCCCGGCCCTTGAGATCCGGCCACGTCACCACGGCGATCTCGCCGCCCGACTTGGCGCGCACGTCCGCGATGATCCGCTCCATCCGCGCCGACATGTCCGGCGTAATGACGTTCGCAAAATCGCTGACGAAGCCTATCGGCTTCGGCACCTGGATCTGCCCGAGCTGCAGCAGCGTGACCAACAGGAATACAGGGTTCATCGCGGTTCCAGTCTAGCAGTACGTGAGAGCCGCTCCAAACGTGTCGCCCGGCGTGGTGGCGCACCGTATCTTTCTCTCACCATGAAACGTCTCGCAATTCTCACAGCGCTCACCTTCGCCTCGCTCAGCACTGGCGTAGCCGCTTGCAGCCAAGCGGACGGGTCTTCCCTGCCGGACGTGAACATCGTTCCTGCACAGGGACCTTCAACGCAGGGACCCTCGGTTCCGCCGACGTCGGCCGAGGCGGAGGCACTCCTGGCGCGTGCCGACAAGGGCCGCATCCAGGGCGACACCAACGCGAAGATCTGGATCATCGAAGTGAGCGACTTTCAGTGCCCGTACTGCAAGATGTTCCACGATTCGACGTACGCGACCATCAAGCGGGAGTTCATCGCCACGGGACAGGCGCGGATGGCCTACGTCAATTTCCCGATCCAGTCCCACGTGAACGCGAGTCCCGCCGCCGAAGCGGCAATGTGCGCGTCGCTGCAGGACAAGTTCTGGCCCATGCACGACCAACTGTTCAAGACGCAGGAGAAATGGGCACTTCTGGAGAATCCGTCAACCCATTTCGAGTCGCTGGCCAAGCAGGTCGGCGCCGACGTCCCCAAATTGCGCGCGTGTCTCGCAGGTGGACTCATGCGGCGCCTCGTGGCCGGCGACAAGCAGCGCGGCACGTCCGCCGGCGTCAACTCCACGCCGTATTTCTTCGTCGGCGACGAGGTGATTCGCGGCGCCAAGCCGGCGCAGGAATTCCGTGACGCCATGAAGAGGGCCCGCGCCAAGGTAGCGGCAGGCACCAAGCAGTAGAGTGCGCACTCTGGCGCGTTGGCTCTACGCCGCGGCCGCCAATCTGACGACCGTGGCCGCCGGGATGCTGCCTCCCGGCGACTCGAAGACCAGCATCGCGCTCCGGGCACGGCGCGGCATCGGAAAGCGCTACAAGCGGTTTGCCAGCGAGGCCCGCGGGGACGCCCCGCTGCTGTGGATGCATGCGCCATCGGTCGGTGAAGGCCTGCAAGCTCGGCCAGTGCTGTCACTCATGCGCGAGCGGCACCCGACCACCAAACTGGCGTACACGTTCTTCTCTCCCAGCGCCGAGGAGTTCTCGCGCAGCCTCGTGGTCGACTTCCGCGACTACCTGCCGTTCGACACGGCCAGCGCGATGTCGGTAGCGCTCGATGCGCTCAAGCCACGCGCGCTGGTGTTCAGCAAAGTGGACGTCTGGCCCGAGCTGGTTCGCCAGGCCAAGGCGCGCTCGGTGCCATTAGGGATGATCAGCGCCACGCTGGCCGCTGGCTCCAGCCGCCGCGGCGGACTCGCGAACCTGGTCCTTCGGGACGCATACGCCGCGCTCGACGCCGTCGGCGCCATCGACGAGGAAGACGCAGCCCGGCTTGTAGAACTGGGCGTGCGCCACGACGTCATCTCGGTCACGGGCGACACGCGCTATGACCAGGTCTGGCAGCGCGCGCAGGCGGTGGATCGGTCCTCCCTGCTGATCTCAAAGCTCGGCGGAGATCGGCCCACGCTCGTCGCCGGCTCCACGTGGCCGAGCGACGAGGCGCACCTTCTCCGGGCATTCGAGGCTGCACGCTTAAAGGTTCCCGCTGCTCGACTGATCATCGCGCCGCACGAGACCTCCAATGACTGTGTCGGCCCGATCGAGGACTGGGCCAAGCGCGCCAGGCTCACGGTAGCCCGCATCGACCAGGCCGATGCCGCAACAGCAGACGTTGTCGTGGTTGACCGCTTCGGCGTGCTCGGCGACCTGTACTCGTTGGCGACCGTCGCGTTTGTCGGCGGTGGCTTTCACGCCGCCGGACTGCATTCGGTCCTGGAGCCGGCGGCCTTTGGCGCGCCCGTTCTGTTCGGACCACGCTTCGATCGCAGTCGCGACGCAGGTTTGCTGATCAAGGGAGGCGGCGCGCGCGCAGTGACGAGCGCTTCCGATATCACCGATGGCCTGGTTAGCTGGTTCCAGAATGACCAGGCGCGGGCAGACGCAGGCGCGAAAGCTCGCAACCTCGTGGACCGTGGGTGCGGCGCCGCTGAACGGTCGCTTCAGTTGGTGGAACGGCTGCTGGCATGACGTCGGTTGCAGCCGGCACCGCGGCACCGTTGCGTGTCCGCATTGCACTCGTCGCACTGGCTGTCGCGGCGCTGGCGACGATCCCGTTCCTCACCGGGCTTCAGAACGACTTCGTCTCCTGGGACGACGACCGGAACTTCATCCGCAATCCTTTCTACCGCGGACTGGGACTGACGCAGCTCAAGTGGATGTGGACCACGTTCCATATGGGCCACTATGTGCCGCTCACCTGGATGTCGCACGGACTCGACTACGTGCTGTGGGGATTGGATCCGTTCGGCTACCACCTGACGAACATCGTCCTGCACGCCGCAAACGCCGCCGTGATCTTTCTGGTCGCGCGGCGGCTGCTGGGCCTCGCGATGACGCGGGATCGCAACGACACGAACATCGTCCTCGCGTCTGCGTTCGCCGCGCTGGTCTTTGCGGTACACCCCCTGCGCGTCGAGTCAGTGGCCTGGGCCACGGAGCGACGCGACGTTCTGTCGGGCGTCCTGTACTCGCTCACGGTATTGCTGTACTTGCGCGCGGTTGAGGCGGGGCCGCTCTCGCCGCGGCGCTACACCCCGATCTTCGCCCTCTTTCTCGCGTCGCTACTGGCAAAGGCGACGTCCATGACGCTGCCCGCGCTGCTGCTGTTGCTGAACGTCTATCCGCTGCGCCGTCTGCAGCCGCGTTCGCTGTCGTGGCAACGCGTGAAGCCAGTCATCAATGAACTGGTGCCGCTGACCCTGCTCTCGATCGCTGCGATGCTGCTGTCCCTGCTGGCACTCCGCCCCGGGCCTCAGCTCGGCATCGTCGACAAGATCGCGGTCAGCTGCTACAGCGTCGCGTTCTACGTGTGGAAGACGCTCGTTCCGACGGGACTGGGTCCGATCTACCCGATGCCGCTCGACGTTCCACTCGGTTCACCGGCGTACCTTGCCTCGTACGCGCTCGTCGCACTTCTCGCGCTCATTGTTGCAGTGCAGTGGAAGCCGTGGCCCGGAGTCGTGACGGGAATCGCCGCGTTCTTCGTGATCGTGCTGCCGATGCTGGGCGTGGTGCAAAACGGGCCGCAGGTCGCGGCCGACCGCTACACCTACCATGCGATGCCGGCCGTCGCGATACTCGCCGGCACCGGCCTCGCCTGGATGCTCGGGCGTTGGAGACTTGCCTCGATCGGCGCCGCCGTAACACTGCTCGCGGCGTTCGGCGTTCTCACCTGGAAGCAGACGCAACACTGGCGCAACTCCAGCACGCTCTGGACGCAGGCCGTGAGCGCGGCCGATCACTCCGCCATCGCCCATGATGGTCTCGCGACCACCCACTACCACAACGGCAACCTCGCAAAGGCGCTGGAGCACTACGAGCGCGCCACGCAGCTCAACCCGTACTACGCCGACGCACGCGCCAACATCGGCATCACGCTCGCCCGATTGAACCGCTTCAAGGAAGCGCCACTGCACTTCCAGCGCGCGCTCGAGATGAAGCCGGACTTCGACATGGCGGAGAACAACTGGGGCGTCGCTGAGGCCATGCAGGGAAACCTGATGGCGGCCATCGGGCACTTCCGGCTCGCACTGCAAATCAACCCGCTGAACGCCGACGCCGAGTTGAATTGGGCCAATGCGCTGGTGTCCGGCGGCAATCTGGACATCGCATTTCCCCACTACAAACGCGCCGCCGAGCTGCACCCCGGCTCGGCTGAGACCGAGGCGCACTGGGGCGCGGCGCTGGCTCAGCTCGGCATGGTGGACGAAGCCCTCCCGCATTTCCGGCGCGCCATCGACCTGAACCCGAATGATGAGAAGGCGCGCAGGCTCCTGGCGCGCGCGCTGGCCGAACTCGCGGCGAAGGCGCCCACAGGTCAGCGCCGGTGACCACGCGACTTCTAAGGCAACCGGCTTACAGCGCGGCGCCTCGCTCCGTTACCACGCGAACCTGGTTGTTCACGACCTGAAGAAACCCGCCTTCGATCACGAACTTCCGGGGCGCCTTGCCTTCGATGCGCAACTCGCCCTTGCCCAGGAGCGTCATCAGCGGCGCGTGGCCGCTGAGAATGCCGATCTCGCCGTCGAAGGCCGGCACGACGACCGAGTCGGCGTCGCCCTCGAAGAGCGACGCTTCCGGCGAGATGACCGAAACCTTGATCACGGTCAGCCCTGGAGCTTCTTGGCGTTGGCCGCGACGTCGTCCGCGGCGCCCGACATGAAGAACGCTTGTTCGGGATACGCATCGAACTCGCCCTGCACGAGGCGCTCGAACGAGCTGATCGTCTCCTCGAGCTTCACGTACTTGCCCGGAATGCCGGTGAACTGCTCGGCGACCGCGAACGGCTGCGACATGAAACGCTGCAGACGGCGGGCGCGACCGACGATGCGCTTGTCGTCTTCCGAGAGCTCGTCCATGCCCAGAATGGCGATGATGTCCTGGAGTTCCTTGTAGCGCTGCAGGATCTTCTGCACGTCCGTCGCAACCTTGTAGTGTCTCGCGCCGATGAATTGGGCGTCGAGAATGCGCGAACCGGACGCCAGCGGATCCACGGCCGGATAGATGCCGAGCTCCGTGATGGCGCGGGACAACACGACCGTGGCGTCCAAGTGCGCGAACGCAGTGGCAGGCGCCGGATCAGTGATGTCGTCAGCCGGCACGTAAATGGCCTGCACTGACGTGATCGATCCGTTCTTCGTCGAAGTGATGCGCTCCTGCAGATCGCCCATTTCCGTCGCGAGCGTCGGCTGGTAACCCACGGCGCTCGGCATGCGGCCGAGGAGCGCGGACACTTCGGAGCCGGCCTGCGTGAAGCGGAAGATGTTATCGATGAACACGAGCACGTCCGCGTTTTCCTTATCGCGGAAGTACTCGGCCACGGTCAGTCCCGAGAGGCCGACGCGGAGGCGCGCGCCGGGCGGCTCGTTCATCTGGCCGTAAATGAGGGCGCACGAGTTGATGACGCCGCTCTCCTTCATTTCCAGGTACAGATCGTTGCCTTCGCGCGTGCGCTCGCCCACGCCGCAGAACACGGACTTGCCGCCGTGGCCCTTGGCGACGTTGTTGATCAGTTCCATGATGACGACGGTCTTGCCCACGCCGGCGCCGCCGAAGAGGCCGATCTTTCCGCCCTTCACGAACGGGGCGAGCAGGTCCACGACCTTGATGCCGGTCTCGAAGACTTCGGTCTTGGGCTCGAGCGCGGTGAACTCGGGGCGCTTGCGATGGATGGGCCAGCGCACCACATCCGCCGGAATTGCCTTGCCGTTGTCCACCGGATTGCCGAGCACGTTCAAGATTCGGCCAAGCGCCGGAGCGCCAACGGGCACCGTGATCGGGCCGCCGGTGTCGAGCACATCCATGCCGCGGACAACGCCGTCGGTGGTGGACATGGCCACCGCGCGCACCTGATTGCGTCCGACATGCTGCTGCACTTCAACCGTGCAGTTGATGTCGTTGCCGCCATCGGACTTGGCGTTGATCGTGAGTGCGTTGTAGAGCTCGGGGAGATTTTCGGACTCGAATTCGACGTCGAGCACCGGTCCGATGACCTGGATGACCTTTCCGATGTTGTGCGGCTTCGTTGCTGTTGCCATGGTTTCCTAAGTGGTCATCCCGAACGGAGTGAGGGATCTGCAGGGCGACTACAGATTCCTCGCTGCGCTCGGAATGACATGATGGTTATCCCTCTAGAGCGGCGGAGCCGCCGACGATTTCGGCAATCTCCTGCGTGATTTGTGCCTGACGCGCGCGGTTGTACGTACGCTTCAGGACGTTAAGCATGTCGCCCGCGTTGTCCGTCGCGCTTTTCATCGCCGTACGCTGGGCGCTGTAGAAGCCAGCGATGGTCTCCACGAGCGCGCGGTACATCGCGTTGCGGACGTAGGCCGGAAGCAGCTTTTCGAGAATTGCGGCCGCGGATGGATACAGCAGGTAGTCGGGTGTCGGGCCCGTCTTCTTCTGCGGCGGCGTGACCGGCAAAACGCGATCCGCTGTCGCCGGCGCGGACAGCGCCGAGACGAATTTCGCGTAGACGATATACACCGCGTCCAACTTGCCTTCCGCGAACTCGGTCATGAGGCCATCAACGATCTCGGCGGCGTGGGCCGTGGTCGGCGCATCGCCGAGGTCGTTGCGGCTCGAAGCCACCGCGCGATTCACGTACCGGAAGTATCCCAGGCCCTTCTTGCCGACGGAGTGCGCGACAACCTGTGTGCCTTCGCTCTCGAGTCTGGCAATGAGGTTGCGCGCTTCCTTGATCAGGTTCGAGTTGAACGCGCCGGCGAGGCCACGGTTGCCCGTGAGCAGGATGACGGCTGCCCGGGTGATCTTGCTCGGCTGACGGAGGAGCTTGAAGCTGTCAGCGAGCTCTGCCGAATACAGGCTGGCAATGACGTCACCCAGCGCCGTGGCATACGGGCGCGCCGCAACCACGCGATCGTGCGCCCGCTTCATCTTCGATGTCGCAACCATCTCCATCGTGCGCGTGATCTTGCGCGTGTTCTCGACGGATTTGATGCGGCCCTTCAGCTCGCGTCCCTTTGCCATGAATCAGTGACTAGTGACTGGTGACTAGTGACTGGTTAGTTGCCGAACTGCTTCTTGAAGGCCTCGATGCCGCGGCGCAAATCAGCTTCGATGTCCTTCGTGAGTTCCTTCTTGGTGCGGATGCCGTCGCCAACCTGGGGGAACTGGCTCGTCATGAATTCATGGAAGCCCTTTTCCCAGTCGCGCAGCTTGTTGACCGGCACCTCATCGATGAAGCCGTTGGTGACGGCAAAGATGATCATGACCTGCTGATCCACGGTCATCGGTGTGTACTGGGCCTGCTTCAGCACTTCCACCGTGCGTGCGCCGCGCTCGAGCTGCTTCTTGGTCGTGGCGTCAAGGTCGGACGCGAACGACGCGAAGGCTTCCAACTCGCGGTACTGCGCGAGGTCGAGGCGAAGGCGTCCGGCCACCTGACGCATGGCCTTCACTTGCGCCGACCCACCGACGCGTGACACCGAGATACCGACGTTGATCGCGGGACGAACGCCGGCGAAGAACAGGTCGGCTTCGAGGAAGATCTGGCCGTCGGTGATCGAGATGACGTTCGTGGGGATGTACGCCGACACGTCGCCAGCCTGCGTCTCGATGATCGGAAGCGCGGTGAGCGAACCGCCCGGCTTGAGGATGTTCTTGCCGTCCACCACCGACGGGTCGTTGCTGAGCTTTGCGGCGCGCTCGAGCAGGCGCGAGTGGAGATAGAACACGTCACCCGGATACGCTTCGCGGCCGGGCGGACGACGGAGCACCAACGACAGCTGGCGATAGGCAGCGGCCTGCTTGGACAAGTCGTCGTACACGCACAACGTGGGCTTGCCCTCGTTGTACATGAAGTACTCGGCCATCGCGGCGCCGGTGTACGGCGCGATGTACTGCATCGGCGCCGGGTCAGACGCGGAGGCGTTCACGACAATCGTGAATTCCATGGCGCCCGCTTCCTTCAGGCGCTGCACGACACTGGCGACGGTCGAGGCCTTCTGGCCGATCGCGACGTACACGCAGATGACGCCCTGGCCCTTCTGGTTGATGATCGTGTCGATCGCGACGGCCGTCTTGCCCGTGCCGCGATCGCCGATGATCAGCTCGCGCTGACCGCGGCCGATCGGGATCATCGAGTCGATTGCCTTGAGGCCGGTCTGGAGCGGCTCCTTCACGGGCGAGCGCACGATGATACCGGGCGCCTCGGATTCGACTTTGCGCGTGGTCTTGGTCGCGATGGCGCCGGCGCCGTCGATCGGACGGCCGAGAGCGTCCACAACGCGGCCGACGAGCGCCTGACCCACCGGCACCTCGAGTACGCGGCCGGTGCGGCGAACGTCGTCGCCTTCCTTCATCTGGAGATAGTCGCCGAGGATGACCGCGCCGATGTTGTCTTCTTCGAGGTTGAGGCACAGGCCGGTGACCGTGTTGCCGGTCTTCTTGGCCGTGATCTCAAGCATCTCGCCCGCCATCGCCTTCTTGAGGCCGTAGATGCGCGCGATTCCGTCCTTCACTTCGAGGACCGTGCCAACTTCCTCGACATCGAGGGCATTCAGGTCTGCCGCGTCGATTTCGCGAAGGAGGATGTCCTTGATCTCGCCGGGGCGGAGCGTGGTCTCAGTGGCCATTTGCTTGGTGACTGGTGACTAGTGACCGGTGACTGGAGGCCAACTAATCGCATGAAGGTGAGCTTGTGAAAAATATCACAAGCCACTGGGGACGGGCAAGTTGACGTGAAGAATGGCGCCGATCGGGCAACTCCGTATCACCACGCAATGGAATGATGATGGTCCGATAGGTCTGAGCGCCATCTTCGGTTTCATGGGACTGAGCCTGAAAGACCTTCGCGTTTGGCAGGAGTCGGTGGCTCTCGGCGCGGAAGTGATTCGCGCGCTGCGTCAGGCGAACCGGCGTGAAATCAAGGCCGTCGTGGAACACGCGATGATCACTTCGCTGGTCATGGCAGAGCACGTGGCCGAGGGATACGGCCGCTACGCGCCCGCCGAGCAACGCCAGTTGTACCGGGCCGCGAAACGCGATCTGCTCCGGCTCGAAACGTCCCTCTCAATCATTCGCCAAGCGGAGCTGACTTCTGTCACGCAGCACGCGGAACTGGCGGCGCGCATTCAAGGCGTGAGCCGGCTGCTGTCCGGTTTTCTCGTTTACCTGGATCGGCAAGTCGGCGCCGAAGAGAAAACTGCAGATCCCTCGCTACGCTCGGGATGACAACGACTGCAGCTCCCTCGCTACGCTCGGGATGACAACGACTGCAGATCCCTCGCTACGCTCGGGATGACCGGCGCTAGTTCCGACTCCGTCCGTGCCCACGCGAGAAGCGCAGAATCAGGTCGACTGACCGGAGGCGCGCGAGCGACGCCGGCTTGATGCCGACGACGCGCTGCGCCGTGCTGGACAAGTGCGACGATGACGCGAAGTCGAGCACCGCGGCCACGTCCCTGATGTCGTAGCCGGGATTCTTCGACAACTCGGCCGCCGCGAGCAACCGCACAAGGTCGATGACGCGCTTGAGATTCGGCGCACCATCGGCCGAGAAGGTGCGACTCAGGTGCTCGCGTGTGACGCCGAGGTGCTTCGCCAACGCGCCGGTCTGAACCCGCCGGCCCGCGTGTGCGACGACGAACTGCCACGCGCGAACCTGGACATCCGTCGCGAGCGCGAGGGCCTCGGGCGGCACGAGCAAGGCGCGGGCAAAGCGCGCGGAAAACCCGCGACGCACAATGAGATCCCGGGCGCACGCGTCATCGACCCCGTCCACCAGCACCTCGGCGAATTCCTGCGCCGCGGCCTGCGCCACAGCCGGGCCGTCTCCGCCGAGCATGGCTGAGACTCCGAAGAACGGCGAGCCCGGGAATTCGCGCGCCAACGCGCACACGGCGGCGGCGTCTTCGTGGCCGGACGACAAGTCAACCAACGCGGCGTCTACAAGCTCGCTGCGGAAGACCTCGCCAAAGTCGGCTGCGGAACGCGCCAGGACCACCCGGCAACGGCGCCGCGGGAACGAGGCCTTGAGCATCGCGCGCACCCGTTCGCGCGGAGCGAACGCGACGATCGTCGGCGGAACAATCTCCGATCCGTTGTCCGTCATGTGACGGCGGCGGGACCGGCGGCTAGCGCGTGGGCCTGACGCAGGACGTCGCGGGCGTTGTCGTACTTCAGGAGGCCCAGCGCGTCATTCACGCTGGCCCAGCGACACTCGGTGATCCCCTCGGCGGCCTGCGGCAACGTCTCTGCGACGGCCGTCTCCACCAGGAAGAAATGGCACGTCTTCCTGATGAGTGTGCCCTTCCACGTGAAGGTCCACTGGATTGGATCGATCGGCGCCCGGACCGTGACGGCGCCAATGCCGGTCTCTTCCGCAATCTCGCGTACGGCTGCGGACAACGGCTCCTCGCCACGCTCAAGGTGACCTTTGGGAAAGCCCCAGTTGCCGTACTTGTCGCAGATCAGGAGGTAGAGGCGCTGGCCGTCGTGCAGGCGCGACACGATGCCTCCCGCCGATGTCTCACGCTTGGTGCGCCGACGCGGCTTGACCGACGCGCGCTTTCGGGACGTCAAAACGCCTCCTGCAGGTTGGCGCGGCCTTCAATGAACTGGCGCACGACGGGGTCGGTCGTGGCCTGGATTTCCGCGACCGGCCCCACCTGCCGCACCATGCCCTCATAGAGCATCGCGATGCGCGTGCCGACCGCATACGCACTGCGCATGTCATGGGTGATCATCACGCTGGTCACGCCGAGCTTCTCGCGCATGCGGATCATCAGCTCGTCGATCGTCGCCGCGGTGACCGGATCGAGGCCGGTGGTGGGCTCGTCGTACAGCATGTACTTCGGACGGAGCGCGATGGCGCGGGCGATCCCGACACGCTTGCGCATGCCACCCGAGAGTTCCGCCGGAAACCGCTCGGCGACGTTTGGCAGGTCCACCAGCTCGAGCGCTTCATGCACGCGCGTTTCGATTTCGGCTGGGCCGAGATGCCCTTGCTTGCGGAGCCCCATGGCCACGTTCTCGCCGATGGAGAACGAGTCAAACAGCGCGGCGAATTGGAACACGTATCCGATGTGCGACCGCAATTCGTACAGGTCGCCGCGCGCGAGCTTGGGCACTTCCTTGCCGTCGACGAAAACGGTTCCCTGGTCGGGCTCCAGCAAGCCGACGATGTGCTTGATGGCGACGGACTTCCCGGTGCCGGAGTAGCCGATCACCACCATGGTTTCGCCCTCGTCGATCTGGAGGGAAAAGCCCTGGAGGACGCGCTTGGGGCCGAAAGCCTTGTGAACGTTTTCGAGTTTGATCAAACGACAGGAAGGCGGAAGGAGGAAGGCGGAAGGAGTACGAAATGTGATATCACGTTTCGTAGCAAGGCCGGCCGAAAAACAAAAGGGCGGATCATCTCGATCCGCCCTACTTCCCCCTTCCGCCTTCCCCCTTCCTGTACTAAGCGGCGAAGCTGCCGAGCGCGCGACCGACGTCGCCTTCGCGGAGACGCTTGAGCGCGCGATCGCGAAGCTGGCGGACGCGCTCACGCGTGACGCCGAGCATCGAGCCGATTTCCTCGAGCGTGTGCTCACGGCCGCCTTCGAGTCCGAAATACAACCGCAGGACCTTGGCGTCGCGTGGCGGGAGGGTGCTGAGCGCCTGCTCGATTTCGTCCGTGAGAAACCGATTCATGGCTTCCTCTTCGGTGTCCGGCATCTCATCCGCGACGAAGCGCTCGATGAGAGAGCGATCGCCTTCAGGATCCATCGGTGCGTCGAGGCGGACGTCGCTCGTGTTGAGCGCGGCCAACGACTGCACGACTTCGACCGAAAGACCGGTGAGGTGCGACAGCTCTTCCGGCGTGGGCTCGCGGTTGAGCTTCTGTCGGAGGATTTCGGACGCCTTGATGATGCGCGAGAGATCTGCGGTGCGGTTGAGCGGGACGCGAACCGTGCGGCCCTGGCGCGCGAGCGCAGACAGGATCGCCTGACGAATCCACCACACGGCGTACGAGATGAACTTCACGCCCTGGTCCGGATCGAACTTCCGGGCAGCCGTGAGCAAGCCGACGTTGCCTTCCCCGATGAGATCGATGAGGGGCAGACCTCGGTTCTGGTATTTCTTGGCAACGGAGATCACGAAGCGCAAGTTGCGCTTCACGAGTTCCTGGAGGGCGTCCTGGTCGCCAGCGCGGATCTTCCGCGCGAGCTGGATTTCTTCGTCGCCCTTGAGCAGGGGATACGTGCTTACCTCGTACAGGTACTGATCGAGGATGTCACGCTCCGGCTCACTGGGAGCGATCTGACCAGGGGGCGCTGCGCGCCGCCGCCGGCGTTTGACTTCAGTCATTTCTTTCTGGCCTCAGAGACTACGGGGTAGTCATCTATGGAGCGGTGATGCATCGCTGCACCACGATCGCTAGTTAAAAAACAAACCCGCGCCAAAACGAGGCTGAATGCGGGCGCCTTCGAGACTGCAGAAGGCGATACAAAGTATGGAATTCTGCGATTTTCGCCAGCGTTTTTGTTGACTCGCCTTCTACCCCGGGGTAGGTTTTGAGGTTCCCGCCGGAAACGGACCTAAACCGTTCCACCGTCGGGACCTCGGGGACGTAGCTCAGTTGGGAGAGCGCCGCAATGGCATTGCGGAGGTCAGGGGTTCGATCCCCCTCGTCTCCACCTGAAACCCTAGGGTTAGGGTGCAGGGTGTAGGGTGACACACGCTTCTGAATTGTTCTACGCGTACGCAGCGGAAAGCGTTCCGCAGACAACCGGACCCTGTACCCCATACCCTGTACCCTGTCAGTTCGGGCGGTTAGCTCAGTTGGTTAGAGCGCCACGTTGACATCGTGGAGGTCACAAGTTCGAGTCTTGTACCGCCCATCCATTAAGTTCATCAGTTGTCCGTGGCGCCCATAGCTCAATTGGATAGAGCATCTGACTACGGATCAGAAGGTTGGAGGTTCGAGTCCTTCTGGGCGCATGCAGGTGTAGTGGCTGCAGTGGCTGTAGTGGCTGTAGTGGCTGTAGTGGCTGTAGTGGCTGTAGTGGCAATGAACGCTTGATTCGAGTCGCGGGGCGTAGCTTAGCCCGGTAAAGCGCCTGGTTCGGGACCAGGAGACCGCTGGTTCAAATCCAGTCGCCCCGACTCGCTCCATGCGCGCGTAGCTCAGCTGGATAGAGCGTTAGCCTCCGGCGCTAAAGGTCACAGGTTCGAATCCTGTCGTGCGCACTGGAACCCGCCGAGGCTTCTCGACGGGTTCGACCATGAGAATCGCTTGACCGATTGGTCACCCCTACGTAGCTCTCTCTCCTCCCTCCCCTCGTTCGCGCCAGTGAGCGCCCCAATAGGCGTCCGCGCGAAACCCTCGTGAACATCCTCGACCTGCGACGGATGACCCCGGCCGCGCTACGCGCACTGGCCGGCGAGTCGATGCCCGAAGCCTCGGACATGACGCCGCAGGACCTCGTCGTGCGCCTTCAGGTGGAGCTGGCTGCGCGCGGTGAAGCGCTCACGGCCGAGGGGGTGCTGGAGATCCTGCCGGAGGGATACGGCTTTCTGCGGAGCCAGGATTTCAGCTACCTGAACAGCCCGGACGACGTGTACGTGTCGCCGTCGCAGATCAAGCGGTTCGACCTGCGCACCGGCGACACGGTGGCTGGCCGCGTTCGCCCGCCAAAGGAGTGGGAGCGCTACCTCGCGCTCCTCAAGGTGGCGGTGGTGAACGGCGACGAGCCGGAAGCCGCGAAGGGACGCCCGTCTTTCGACGCCCTGCATCCGGTCTATCCGAAGGGGCGGCTGCGTCTCGAGCCGAAGAACGGCGATGTGAGCATGCGCGTGATGGACCTGATCGCACCGATCGGCAAGGGACAGCGCGGACTGATCGTGGCGCCGCCGCGCGCCGGCAAGACGATTCTCCTCCAGAAGATCGCCAATGCGATCTCCGAGAATCATCCGGAAGTGCAGCTCATCGTGCTGCTGATCGATGAGCGACCGGAAGAAGTCACGGACATGAAGCAGAATGTCCGCGGCGAAGTGATCGGCTCGACCTTCGACGAAAAGGCGACTCGGCACGTCCAGGTGGCCGACATGGTGATCGAGAAGGCGCGCCGCCTTGTGGAGCAGAAGAAGGACGTGGTCATCCTCCTGGATTCCATCACGCGACTGGCCCGCGCGCACAACACGGTGGCACGCGACTCCGGCAAGATCATGACCGGCGGACTGGACTCGAAGGCGCTGGAAAAGCCGAAGAAGTTTTTCGGCGCCGCGCGCAACGTCAGCGAAGGCGGATCGCTCACGATCATCGGCACAGCGCTGATCGAGACTGGATCGCGCATGGATGAGGTGATCTTCGAGGAGTTCAAGGGCACCGGCAACATGGAGTTGGTGCTGTCCCGGAAGATTGCCGAACGGCGGATCTTCCCGGCCATCGACATTCCCAAGTCGGGCACCCGGAAAGAGGAGCTGCTGTTCGACGAAGCCGAGAAGAATCGCGTCTTCCTGCTGCGGAACTTTCTGGGCGACATGCCCGAAGTGGAAGCGATCGAGTTCCTGCTCAAGCAGATGTCGCGGTCGAAGGACAACAAGGAGTTCTTCAAGCAGATGGTCCAGGGCGCATGACTGAGGAAGGAGGAAGGAGGAAGGAGGAAGGACGCATCCTCGCGGTGGATTGGGGGGAAAAGCGGATTGGATTTGCCGTCAGCGACCCACTCCGAATGATCGCTTCGCCGGCTGGGCACATCGTTCGTCGTGCGGGAAAGCGGCCACCGATAGCGCCAGTGATTACTAGAGCAAAGGAGCTTGATGCTGTCGCGATGGTGATGGGTCTGCCGTTGGACGGAAACGGCGACGAAACACCTCGGTGCGTAGAGGTGCGCGCGGTGGCCGCGGAGATCACCAAACGGACTGGCATGGTGGTCGAATTGGTGGATGAGCGGTTCACCACCGCTGCCGCGCGACGTGCGGTGAAGGAACTGGGTGGGCGTCCCGGCGACCGCCCGGGCGACATCGACGCGTTGGCTGCCACGGTACTCCTGCAACATGCGCTCGGCCGCTCGCGCTAGTCTCGCGCTCGCGAGCGCACTGCTCGCCGCCTGCGCGTCCGGCGCGGCGGACCGCGTGACAATACCGGCCGGCGCGTCCATGCGCGCCGCGGCCGAGTCGCTCGCGTCAAGCAAGGTGATCCGCTTCCCGGTGTTGTTCAGCGCGTATGCCAAGGCGCGCGGCTTGGATCGCGACATCAAGGCCGGCACCTACGTGTTCGCGAAATCCGCGTCATGGAATGCAGTGCTCTCCGCATTGCGCGGCGGCGGCGAAGTGAAGACGGTGCTGATCCCCGAAGGACTGACTCTGGCGCAGGTGGAGACCGTGCTGGTCCGGAGGCTCCAGCTGCCGAGCGATTCCGTGGCGGCGGCAACGCGCGACACCGCGCATTTGCGGCGGCTCGACGTGCCGACTGCGACCCTCGAGGGCTACCTCTTTCCGGACACGTATTTCTTTCCGCCGGGCACGTCCGCCCGGACTGCCGTGGCCACAATGGTTCGCCGATTCGAGCAGCAGTGGAAACCGGAGTGGACGGAGCGCCTGGACAGCGTTGCGATGTCGCGACACGACGTGCTCACGCTGGCGTCCATCGTCGAGCGGGAAGCCAGACGGAACGAGGAGCGTCCCATCATCGCGGCGGTGTACGTCACGCGATTGAAGAAAGGAATGCGACTCGAGGCGGACCCGACGGTGCAGTACGCGCTGCCAGTGTATCAGAAGCGGCTCCTCTACAAACACCTCGCCGTGGAGTCGCCGTACAACACCTACAAGCACAAAGGCCTGCCGCCCGGTCCGATCGGCGCGCCAGGCGCAGCCAGCATCCATGCGTCGCTGTATCCCGCGAACGTTTCGTACCTGTACTTCGTGGCGTTCCCGGACGGCCACCACGAGTTCCGCATGACGCTGGCGCAGCATCAGCTCGCCGCCAGACAAGCGCGGCGGGAGTGGGACGCGTTGAAGGTGAAGCAGGACGCTGACGCGCGCGCCGCGCGGCGGGCGGCAGCGGCCATGAGCCCCGGTGGATAGTGCGACGGTTTCGTCCAAGGGCGCCCGGCGATGGGAGTCGGGGCACCCGTGGATCTATCGAAGCGACGTGAGCGCGCCGCCAACCGGGCCGGCGGGCGTGGTCCGCGTGGTTGGCTCGAATGGCCGCCCGCTCGGCATCGCGTTGTGGAGTCCCAAGTCGGAGATCTCGCTTCGGCTCATCGAACGGAACGCGAACGCGGTCATCGACGCCACGTGGTGGCGATCGCGAATCGCCGCGTGCGTCGCCCGGCGGGAGCCGCTCCGCGCGCGCGGCAACGCCTACCGGCTGGTCTTCGGTGAGGGCGACGGGCTGCCGTCGCTGATCTGCGACCGGTACGACCGATGGCTGGTGGTGCAGTTGATGAGTGCGGGGCTCGAAGCGCAGCGCGATCACATCGTCGCGGCCTTCAATGACGTCGTGCGTCCGGAGGGAATTCTCGCGCGCAACGACGTGGGTCTGCGGGCAAAGGAAGGCCTGACGCAGCAGAGCGCGCTGCTCAGCGGCGACGTGCCGAGGGTTATCGAGGTGTCGGAGGACGGGATCCGGTACGAGGCCGCACCATGGGACGGCCAGAAGACCGGGGCGTACGTAGACCAGCGCGAGAATCGCGCGTTCGTCGGATCCGTTGCGCGTGGCCGAGGCCTGGACTGCTTCAGCTATCACGGTTCGTTCGCGATGCACATGGCGCGCAAGTGCGATCGAGTGGTGGCGCTGGACTCGTCCGGTCCCGCGCTGGCGCGGG
The DNA here is from genome assembly GCA_031401495.1 of Gemmatimonadota bacterium. GTDB lineage: Bacteria > Gemmatimonadota > Gemmatimonadetes > Gemmatimonadales > Gemmatimonadaceae > DASPMP01. The sequence continues at coordinate 4,151 of JANNRQ010000088.1, read as the reverse complement.
CGAAAGAGAACTTCGCGCGCAACTCGATGACCAACATCGAGACCGTTGAAACGGACGCGTTCGAGTTCCTCAAGACGAAGGAGCGCGCCGGGGACACGTTCACCACGATCGTGCTGGACCCGCCCGCGTTCGCCAAGAACAAGGCGTCGCTGCCAGCGGCGATTCGCGGCTACAAGGAGATCAACCTGCGCGCGATGCGGCTGCTGGAACCGGGCGGACTGCTGTTCAGCGCGAGCTGCAGCTTCCATCTCACCAAGCCGCTCTTTCTGGAAATGCTCGAAGACGCCGCAGCAGACAGCGGCCGCCGCATGGTTCTGCGCGAGCTGAAGGGACAGCCAATCGACCACCCGGAGGTCCTGACGATCCCCGAAACCGGCTACCTGAAGGGAGCGCTCCTAGAGGCAGTCGAGTAGAGGTCAGCTATCGTCCTTTGCAGCAAAGCCTTGCGCAGACTGGGGCATCTATGGAGCTTGCGTTCGAATTCCGACTCCGGGCCCTGAATGCCCTCTCGAACTACTCGATCACTCAAGCACGAATACAGCCTGTTCCTTGAACAGGAGATCGAGAACTACAAAGAGTCCATCCCCCGCTCAGCGATTCTCGCGATCGGTGACGAAGCCGCACAGCGCCTCTCCGCGAATTCGCAGCTTTCGCTGACGGAAATGCTGATGTGCGAAGAAGTGGATCGCATCATCGCCCGCCGCCTTCGCCTGCCGGCGTTCCCGACCTGGAAAAAGAAGCGCATTCGCCTGCACCAGGAGATGCGCCGACCCGAGCACTGGGGAATGAAGGAAAGCGACGCGCTGGTCCGGACGATCGGCAGCGAAGCTGGCACACTCGGAAGCGTCCTCGTCGCCGGAGAAACGGCCGCGCGGTCCGCGCTGTTCCTTGCCGCCAACGGGTGTGACGTCACGGCAGTGGAGATCGAATCAGAAGCCGTGCAGAAGGTGATGGAGGCCGCGGTTCAAGCCGGGCTCTCGGAGCGCTTTCACCCGCTGGCCGACGGGCTCAATCAGTTTACGCCGGATGGGCCGCTGCATGCGGTGGTCTGCACGCACGCCGCCCTCGATTCGCTCTCACCGCTGGACCGCGCTCGGGTGCTCGCGGTGCTCCAGTCTGCGACAATGGACGGCGGCATCCATCTGGTCGAGACGATTCTCGCGGGCAGCGCGATTGACGAGCTGCGCGCGACCTACGTCGGCTGGGACATCACCGTGGAGCCCAGCGGGAGCAGCCAGGTGTTCATGGCGCGTAAGGAAATTCTCGGCCCTCTCGTATCACACTGACACTTTGTGCCTTTGGCGCGCGTGTCCGGACGCAACGCCGTACGCCCCAGACGTTGGTGACGCTTTCGTAAGGCGCTGACACTAAAGGAGTTTCCCCGGGCGCATCGAGTCGTCCTTCTGGCATCACGAGTGCATTGGTTGGCTTCGCCGACGAGGCCAGATCGCTTCGCGGTGGGCATGCGGCGACCCGTTCTCGCCGCATTGCCCGAAACCGATGCCAGTATGGGGATGACCAGATGAAGGCTGCAGAGAGCAAGAGAACCGACGAACCAGTGGGAATCGTGATCCGCGGCGGAACACAGCCGGTGCAGAACACGGTGTTTGTCGCTTACGAGTGGGGCCCGGCGCCAACCACCGCCGCGGACGAGCCGAAAGCGGCGTAGCGATCCGATTCGCTTCACAAGGGCCGACGCACCGAGACGCGTCGGCTTTTTTCGTTTCCGGACTTCGCACTTCCATCGCGTCAGACGCCCGCGCAGGTTTCGAGGCTCGTGAGCGCCAGTCACCGGCGCTGCCCTGCCCCCACTGGAGATCGACAACGCGTGAAAGCTCTCGTGAAGGAGTCCGCCGGCCCCGGCTTTGTCCTGAAGAATGTTCCGGAGCCGACCATTCGCGAGGATGAGGTGCTGATCCGCGTGCGTCGCGCGGGCGTGTGCGGCACGGACGTCCACATCTATGAGTGGGATGCCTGGGCCAAAGGCCGGGTAAAGCCACCGATCGTGGTCGGGCACGAATTCGCCGGCGAAGTCGTGAAGGTGGGACGGCTGGTGACCGACGTAAAAGAAGGCGACCGGGTGACGGCCGAGGGCCACATCGTCGACGGCCGGTGCCTGTTGTGTCGCACCGGCAACGCCCACGTGTGCCCGCACACCAAGATCATCGGCGTGGACCGGGACGGCTGCTTCGCGGAGTACATCGCGATGCCTGCCACCAACGTGTGGCACCTGGATGACTCGCTTTCGTTCGACATCGGCGGCATTCACGACCCGATGGGCAACGCGTTTCACACGGCGCTGAGCACGAACGTGGTGGGCGCGACGGTGCTCGTGACGGGATGCGGCCCGATCGGGATCTTTGCGATCGGCATCTGCAAGGCGGCCGGCGCGGCGCGCATCATCGCGACCGACGTGAACGAGACGCGCATGAAGCTCGCGAGAACGATGGGCGCCCATGACGTGGTGCGTCCCGAGCAAGCTGGCGCCGTTGTTCGCGCCCACACCGACGGGCTCGGCGTGGACGTGGTACTCGAGATGTCGGGCGTGCCGGCCGCGGTGCATCAGGCGTTTGCGCTGGTCCGCGTCGGCGGCCACGTGCAGATGCTCGGCATTCCGTCCAAGACCATCGATGTCGACTTCGCCACCGAGGTCATCTTCAAGGGCATCACGATCTACGGCGTCGTCGGCCGCCGAATGTATGACACGTGGCACCAGATGACGCGTTTCTTGAAGAGCGGGTTGTTCGATCCCACGCCGGTGATCACGCACCGGTTCCCACTCGAGGGTGCAGACGAGGCGATCCGCGCAATCAAGTCTGGTGAGGCTGGGAAAGTCATATTCGAAGTCGCCTAGATCCTTCCCTTCGCTGCGCTCGAGGGCAAGCGCTTCGCTTCCTTCGCTACGCTCAGGACAGGCACGATGACATTGAACCAGAATTTCACCAGCGGGCTGCGGGCGACGATCGACCAGCTCAAGGCTGACAAGGTGTACAAGCGGCTGAACTACATCGACTCGCCGCAGTCCGCGCACGTAGAGATGGAGGGGCGCGGCAAGGTCCTGATCCTCTCGTCCAACAACTACCTCGGTTTGTCGGATGAGCCGTCCATCATCCAGGCGGGCATCGACGGCCTGAAGAAGTGGGGCGCCGGCACCGCGAGCGTCCGGTTCATCTGCGGCACGTACACGGTGCACCGCGAGCTCGAGGCGGCGCTGGCCACGTTCGTTGGCACGGAAGCCTCGCTTTCGTTCGTCGCGTGCTGGAATGCCAATGAGGCGTTCACCGGCACGATCGCGCAGCCGGATGATTTCATCATTTCCGACGCCCTGAATCACGCGTCAATCATCGACTCGATGCGGCTGGGCAAAGCGATCTCGAAGTGCACGACGGGCGTCTACAAGCACGCCGACATGGACGACCTGCGCGTCAGGCTCGCGGAACAGAAATCAGCGAAGCGCCGCTTTATCTGGACCGACGGCGTGTTCTCGATGGAAGGCGCGATTGCGAAGTTGCCGGACATCCTTCAGATCGCGCGCGACACGAATTCCATCGTCGTGATGGACGACTCGCACGCGACCGGTGTCTTGGGCAAGACGGGCCGGGGCACGGCGGAGCACTTTGGTGTCGTGGGCGAGGTGGACGTCATCACCTCGACGTTGGGCAAGGCGCTGGGCGGTGCCGCCGGCGGGTTCGTCGCGGGTTCAGCCGAGTTGTGCGATTACCTGATCCAGCGGGCGCGGCCGCAGCTGTTCTCGAACGCACTGCCGACCACGGTCGCCGCCAGCGCCATGCAGGCGGTGCGGTACCTCGAAGCGCACCCAGAGCGCGTCGAAACCCTGCGTCAGAACACCAGGTATTTCCGCGAGCAAATCACTGAAGCCGGCTTCAAGCCGCTCGCGGGAGACACGCCCATCGTACCGATCATTGTCGGCGAGACAGCCGCTGCAATCCAGATGAGTGACATGATGCTTGCGGAGGGCGTCTTCGTGACGGGGTTCGGATTCCCGGTCGTACCGCAGGGTCAGGCCAGAATCCGTTGTCAGATCTCGGCGGGACACACCCGGGGTGACCTGGATCAGGCCGTGACCGCATTCAAGAAGGTGGGGCGGAAGCTCAACCTCATCTGAACCCTGAACCTTCAGGGTACAGGGT
>JANNRQ010000087.1:0-10990 GCA_031401495.1 Gemmatimonadota bacterium | reverse complement strand
CGTGTACTTGATCGCGCGCTCGTTGGCGGTGCCGTAGGCGCTCTTGCGCACCACGTACCCGTCTTCGTTGATCATCACGCTATCGGGACTCCAGGTCTGGCCGACGCCCTTGGCCGCGTTCTTGGCCGGATCGTCGTACAGCTCGTTCACGTTCCGGATCCACTTGTTGCCGTGCAGGGCGCCAAGGTTCGAGTTGCGGCCGAGGAAGAACGCCGACGGCATCTGCTGGAAGCTGTACAGTCTCTCCGGCAGGCTCCAGTCGGTGATCTTCTGGGTCGTCTTGTCGCCGACGATGTTGAGCGTGAAGCTCGTCTTGCCATTGTCGAAGACACGAGCGCCGAACGTGCCCTCATGCGTCACTGACTCGAGGGCGCCCGTGTTTTGCCACTGGGCCTTGAAGCCGGCCACGGCGGGCAGGTCCACCAGCAGGATCTGATCGGTCGTCGTCTTCTTGGCGAACGTGTACTCAGCCGTGAACTTGCCACCGCCGAACTCCACGCTCGATCCAAGTTCCAGCTCGGCCGACTGCGCCGGCTTGAGCTTCGGGTTGCCGAGAATGTCCGGCGTGAATCCCGCGGCATTCACCGCGAGGATCTCGTACTGATCGTCGAACCGCGGGCGCAAGCCGGCCGTGCCGTACGATGCGCGCAGCTTGAGTTCGTCGATCTGCGGAAGCTTGAAGTCTTCGGTCACGCGCCACGCGCCTGAGACGCGGTAGTACGGCGACCACCGGCTGTCCGGCCCGAACAGAGAAGAACCATCCCGGCGGATCAACGCATCCACCATGTACTTCTCCTTGATATCGAACGACGTCAGGGCCAGGTAGTTCAGGTTCCGAATTGTCTCGTCCCTGGACGCCGACGACAAGCTGGCCTGATCCGCGCTGGCAAACTCCGGCACCTGGGTCACTTTGAGGTTGTTCGCCGTCGACTGGAGGAATCCGTTCTTCTGGTCTTCGAACGACGTACCGATCTTCGTGGTGTTGACGATGTCGCCGAAGGTGCGAATGGCTGTGATCGTCGCGCCACCGTTCAACTGCGAGTTGGACTGCCTGTTCTTCGTCAGGTTGCCTGGCGTCTTCGTATTCGACGACGTGAGGAAGTTGTACGGAGTCAGGTCGGAGAACGCCGTGCCTTCCTGGTCGTAGCCGACGTTGCCTTCGGACGACAGCCAGTCATTGATGCGCCACCGCAGGCGGGTGGAACCGCTGAACCGGTTGCGATCGTTGTTGATCTTGCGGTTCGCCAGCTCGTACAGCGGGTTGAAGTCGTTCGCGACGTCGCCGCTCAACGGCACTTGCGCCCGATACGGGGAGCCGTCGTCATTCTTCGCCAGCAAGTCCACATCGGGCTGGAGGAACATCAGGCCGAAGAACGGCCCGCCCTGACCCTCTTCGGTGCGACCGTTCGTCGACCTTCCGTAGAACGCGCTGAACGTTGCGTCCAGGTTCGGCCGCAACCGCTGGTCGAGGTTCAGGCGATAGTTCTGCCGGTTGTAGCCGCCCAGTCCGAAAATGACGCCTTCGTTCTTGGTGTTCTGAAGTGACGCGTTGAAGTTCGTCGGACCGCGGCGCTGGCCAACCGAGATGTGCTGCGTGGTATAGGCGCCGCCAGTCACGACCTGATCCCAGTGGTTGCGGTAGATCTTGAACGGGTTGTCCGCGATCCCGTCCGCCTCGGAAACGCGAGCGCCTGCGCCGCTGAGGACGTAGTCGCCGGTGGCGTTCACCTGCCATGCGTGCGACTTGGAGAACTGCATTTCGTCCGGCATCTGGTTGTTGCCGTACTCCACCCGCGACGAGATGCGAAGCGCACCGTCCGCCAGCGAGTTGCCACGCCGCGTGAAGACCTGCACCACGCCGTTGGCACCGTTCGAGCCGTACAGCGACGACGCCGCCGCACCCTTGATGATTTCGACGCGCTCTACGTCGTCGGGCGCGATGTCGGCCAAGCCGAACTGCGTGATAACGCCGTCAACGATGAACAGCGGATCCTGACGTCCGCCGATGCTGGTGGCGCCGCGCAAACGCACCGACACTTCACCGCCCGGCTGGGACGAGGTCGGGATCAAGCGAACCCCGGCGACCTTGCCCTGAATGGCGACGAGCGCACTCGAGCCCGGAACCTCTTTCAGCTGCTCTTCGTCAATGCGACCCACGGTAAACGTGGTCTTCTTGAGCGAAGTCGCCTCACCTACGCCGGTCACCACGACCTCGTCGAGTTTGAACGGATCGCGTGCCAACGCAAAGTTGGCTTCCTGATTGCTGGTCCCGACGATGAACGTCTTCGTCCCCGGCTTGTAGCCGAGGTAGCGCGCGGTCACCGTCACCTGACGGCTCGGCGCTACGGACGCGGGGATCGTCAGCGAGTACACGCCGCCTTCATTCGCGACGGCTCCCAAGCCCAGACTGCTGATCGTCACTGAGGCGCCACCGACCGCTTCACCGCGATCGGTCGTCACCTTACCGCTGACAACCACCTGAGCTGAAAGTGATCCCGCGCACAGCATTGCCGCGAACGCGGCGACCGGCGACAGCCTAGCGAGTGAGCTTCGCATTCAATTCTGCCTCTGGCAAGGAGTGGAAATATGCGTGCCTGCAAACGTCGGACTTAGGGCCAGCAACGGTTATATCACGATTTCCAGACCGCCGCTAGCCCCATCCTGTCCTGCAACCGCGTATCATGCTATACGTTACGGCTCAGGGCGCAAGACCCCTGTACCAGCCAGATGGGTTGGAGGGCAATGCCCCGTTGCACCTCGCCGCGATGTCTCCCATATAGAACTCCTATGACCCGACCCCACGTCACAAGCTGGGCCCTTCGTTTGGGTGCGGTGTCGCTTGCCATGATGCTCCACTCGGGAACCGCTGCTGGCCAGGCGCGTCTCGTCGGTCGGGTGGTGGATAGCGAGACCGGACAGCCGGTCCAGAACGCCGCCGTCACAATCCGGGGCCTTCAGACGGAGTTCCGGACGGACAGCCTCGGTCAGTTTGCTGTCGCGAATCTGACGGATCAGGACGTAGTCTTGACCATCAAGCGCCTTGGGTACGCACCGGGCGAATTCCGCGTCCGCGTACCCTCGACAGGCATGGCAGAGAAGGTGTTTGGAATCGATTTCACCGGACAACAGCTGGCGGCGGTGGAGGTTGCAGCGCGAGCCGAGGCGCTCACGGCACGATACACGGACTTTGAGCGGCGCCGGACTCGCGGTATGGGCGCCTTCTTCCGCTGGGAAGAACTGAACAAGAAGGCGTTCTCGTCCATCGGCGATGCCCTGCGCACGGTGCGGGGCGTCCGCATGCAGTGCAACCAGCAGACCTTCGAGTGTTTCGCCGTCATGGTGCGCTCGCCGCAATGCCAGCCGGTGTGGATCATCGACGGTCAGGAAGCGCAGGCGTTCAACGAGAACACGCCGATTCAGGACGTGTACGGAATCGAGATCTACCGCGGAGCCGGCGAAATACCCGGCGAGTACTCAGGATCCAACGCTGCTTGCGGTGTGATTCTCGTGTGGACGAAATCGCGACCGTACCGCACTGTCCCCTAAGCGAGCGCCTCGCAAGGTCGAGGCGCTAGCCGCGCGTCTTGAGGCGGCCCAGGACTCTGTCGGCGACGCATTGACCCTGCCAGAGACCCTGCCGGACTGACGGGAAGTAGTGAAGCCCCATGTGCACGCCTGCGGTGGCAACTTCATCGCGGGCCCGCCCGAATCCCGGGACGCTGCGGGCAACCGGCCCGGCCGAGTCCGTGAAAGCGGTCGTGTCCCCGAACAACCGCGCCAGCACCTCTGACACCGCGCCCGCTACCGCGGCGGGCCCAGAGGGGTAGACGGGCTCCCGAGGCGAAGCGAGTGGCGTCCATTGCGCGTTGATCGCGCGTTTCACGTACAGCGCGGGCGACACCACGCGCTCGCGTTGTCCTTGGCGCAGCACGGTGACCTCGGCGTCGGCCATCGCAAGGGACGCGAGCAGGAACGCTTCCGCTGTTGCGGCCGCCGACCCCCCACGCGACTTGGCAACTGTTTCAAGGATTTTCGTCCAGCGTGCCCCCAGCGTGCCTCCCGCTCGGCTGTCCTCGGCCCAGAACCGTGCGACTTCCAGCGCGTCGGACGGCGCGGCGCGGGCCGAGTCATAACTCTCCTTGGCCATCTTCCAGAATTCGGAGTTCGGTCGCGTCGAGTACGCAGGCGCAGGGGTCGCGACGCACTCGTCCGCGGTCCGAACGACGAACGTGCGGAGCGTGGCCCAGTCAGCATCCGTGATTTCGGTGGGCGGGCGCCGCAAGCCTGCGCGACGTCGCAGCGTCGCGAGGCCGTCCGCGTCAGCCCAGGTCAGCAGCGCTTGGGCCAAGTCGTGCCCGAATCGCGTGGAATTGACGCGCAGCGGCTCGCCGACGTGCTCCCGCGAGCGGGCCGCCAATTGCGCCGCCGAGATCGAGTCCGCGAGGACCTTGGAACCCGAGACGAAGTGCGCAAGCACCATGCGGGCTGCGGCCGCCGCCGCGATCGCGCCATCGACCCCGCCCTCGGGCGGCACTGGCAGGCTCCACAGCCCGTTGAGCTGTCCGCCCAGCGAGTTGACGCCAGACGCGGGGTCCGCAGCGAATGCTTCGTACATCGCGACCGCGAGATAGGCCGTAGCACGAGTGCCCTCGCGCGGCGGACGATGTGCGTCACGGATGGCCTGGTGCGGCAGTCCCATCCACGGCGTGACATAGCGGGCGTGTGGAACTGTGGGCCGGCACGCCGACAGCGACGCGACGATCGCCAGGCCGAAAAGCACCGTGCGTCGGAACATGCGTTGCAAGATACGAGGCGCATCACGCCGACCGCGACCGTCACGGAGCCTTCTTGTGTTAGTTGACGGGAACTGATAACTTAGTCGACCCTAACTTATCTGGCCGGCATGCTCAGAGGATTTGCGCGACCGCGCGTTGTCGCCTTTGCGATCACCATCGCTACCGCGGTGGTCGCATGCGACACACTCACAACCGCCCCGCCGAACGACGGCGACCTTTTTGACGCGCCGCTCGCAGGGCTGACCGGCCCGGAAATGGCGGCGTTCGTGCGCGGCGACGGAGAATTCGGCCGACCGTTTTCTCCCAACTCGGGACTGGGTCCGATCTTCAACGATGTGTCCTGCGCTGCGTGCCACAGCGGCGACGGTCGCGGCGCGCTGCGCAATACACTGTTGCGCATCGGCAGTGAGGCCGACGGGTTCCTCGAGTCACTCGGCGGCCCGCAGATCCAGACAAAGGCAATTCCGGGCGCGGAACCCGAAGTGCTTCCGCCAGGCGTCGCCGTCTCGCGGCGGCTGCCGCCGCCGGTGTTCGGGTCGGGGCTCGTCGAAGCGATCCCGGCCAGCGCGATTCTCGCCAACGTCGATTCGCTCGACGCAAACGCGGATGGCGTCAGCGGGCGCCCGAATTTCGTGGCGGTCCCGGCGTTCGTGCCGGCCACCGAGCCTAACGGCGCGCCTGGGCTTCAGCTCGGCCGCTTTGGCCGCAAATCACAGACCGCAGTACTGCTGCAACAAGTGGTCGTGGCGTACCTGCAGGACATCGGGATCACGTCGCCGTTCCTCCCGCTGGAAAACCGCAACCCGAAGTCCTCGATTCCGATCGAGGCGCTCGACCGCGTCGGTGATCCCGAGATCAGCGAAGGGACGGTGCAGGCGGTGACACACTACCTGCGCGCGCTGGCGCCACCGGAACCGGGCCCGGACACCGAGGCGCGGATTCAGGGACGCGCGCTCTTCTCGTCGGTGGGATGTGTGAAGTGTCACGTGACGTCGCTTCAAACCGGGCCGAGCCCGCTCGCGGCGGTGGCAAACAAGACGGTGACGCTTTACTCCGACCTGCTGCTGCACGACATGGGCCCGGGCCTGGCCGACAATCGTCCCGACGGGCAGGCGTCTGGAACCGAATGGCGGACAACGCCGCTGTGGGGCCTGCGTCTCGCACGCCGGTTCATGAACGGCCAGTTGCTGCTGATGCATGACGGCAGCGCCACATCTGTTGAGGGCGCGATTCTCCTGCACGGTGGCGAAGCGCTCATATCGCGCAACGCCTTCGCCGCGCTCACCGCCGCGCAAAAAGCGGTGCTGCTCGACTTCGTGGAGTCGCGATGACCGCCGGTATCGATCGCCGAGAGTTCGTCGTGCGTTGCTCCTGCGCTGGCGCTCTCTTCGCGCTTGGCGGCTGCGTCGCGATGGTGACGCATCCGGTGCCGGTCGTCGATGGGCGCGTCGCACTATCGCTCACCGAGTTTCCCGAGTTGGCAGCGCCGTTGGGCGCGATCAAGATCCAGCCGACGCACCTTGCTGACCCGCTGTACGTGTTGTCGCAACCGGGTGGAGGGTTCCTCGCGGTATCGCCGATCTGCACGCATCGCGGATGCACCGTCGACGTACAAAGCGAGCGCCTGGTGTGTCCGTGCCATGGCTCCACGTACGACCGGGCGGGCAAAGTCCTGCGCGGACCGGCGCAGCGCGCGTTGACGTCGTATCCCGTCGCGCGGCGCGGCGACGTACTGATGATCAGCGTCGTGGAGTCACGTTCGCTTCGCTCAGTGCAGGCGCGATGAGTCACATCTCGAGGGTTCTCGCTTCCGCTGTCCTGCTGTCTGCCGTCGCTGGTGCGCAGCAGCGTGACTCCCTTTCGGACTCGACCCGCCGTCCATTCGTGCGCGGCGGCGTCTACGACAAACCGTTCCAGACGCGCCTGTTCGGGCGCACGGCCATCGGCGGCTATGCGGAAGCGCATGCGCGCTGGCAGGAAGTTGATGGCATCGCCGAGGATGCCGGCTTCGTGGCCAAGCGCTTCAACCTGTTCACGCACACGCGCGTGAGCGACTTCGTTCGCATTGGCGCAGAGCTCGAGGTCGAAGAGGGGGGCGAGGAGATCAAACTCGAGTTCGCGGCCATCGACTTCCTGGTGCACCCGTCGTTGACGCTGCGCGGCGGCATGGTGCTTTCGCCGTTGGGCCGGTTCAACCTGTCGCATGACAGCCCTCTCAACGAGTTCACCGATCGGCCGATGGTGTCCGAGGCGCTGCTCGGCGTTGCGTTGTCTGAGCCGGGGTTCGGCGTGCTGGGTCAGTTGCCGTTGGGCGGCGGCTCGCGCCTTACATATGAAGTGTACGCCACCAACGGATTCCACTCGGGCCTGATCGACGACTCGGACGAGGGCACGAGGATTCCGCTGGGCCGGGGCAACCTCGAGGACAACAACGGGTCGCCGGCGTTCGTGGGGCGATTCGCGTGGAGTCCCACGGTGAATCACGAGCTTGGGCTTTCGGCACACCGCGGGGCCTGGAACGTGTTCTCGATGGATGGCGCGGCCGTCGATGCGCGCCGCGACCTTACCATTGCCGTCGTTGATGCGGAGACGGAACTCCTTGGCACCACGGTGAGCGGCGAAGCGGCAGTGGCACGCATCAACGTGCCGCCAGGTCTCGTTGGCATATACGCCGAGCGGCAGACGGGGTGGTACGTGGAAGGCGTTCGCGAATTCGGCCTGAGCCGGCTGCGCACTATGCCCGAGTCGTCCATCGCGCTCAAGCTGCGCTGGGACTACGTGGACTTCGACACGGATCTCGACGGCGACAGCGCCGGGCGCATCACCGGCGGCGTGACGTTCCGCCCCACGCGCGACTCGGCGATCAAGCTGGACTATGGTCGCGGGCGCACCCGCGACCGGTTCAACAACCTGTCCGGCAATGCGCTGCTGTTGGCCTCTTTCGCGACGTACTTCTAGGCGGTCATTCCGAGCGCAGCGAGGAATCTGCAAGCAGATCGCACAACTGCAGATTCCTCGCTGCGCTCGGAATGACAGCTAGCGCGAGAGGCCGTCACCAACCGAGAAGAAGCCGGGAAGCGAAACGGGCGAGCGTCCGCGAATCGGCTGAACGCCCGTGAGAGCGCGCGCCGCGGCCACTTCGAGCACGTCGCTTACGCCGTACGTCATCATATAGGACGGCACACGCGGCATCTGGCGGATGATGTATGGATTGCCGAAAGCGACCACAACCGAGGGCCGCGCTGCGGCGAGTGAGTCCGCCCACGCGGCGATATGCGGAGCAATCGTCGCCCTGCCCTCGCCCTCTACCCGACGGGCGTACATCGCGATCACGATCAGGTCTGCACTGCTGGCGACGCGAGCGATCGAGTCCAGCGAGGCCGCCGACATGCCCGGCGTGACCCGGCCGGCAACGCGCGCGCCGCGATGGTGCCGCGCGAATTCGCGCGCGAACGCACGGCCAGCCTTGAGCTCGGTCTCCGGCGCGTACTGGATGATCGCGACGCGCTTTTCCGCCGCGATGGGCAAGGCATGGGCGCTGTCGCGCAGCAGCGTGATCGCCCGCGACGCAACGCTGTCCGCGATGGCTTTGTGCGCCGCCGAGTTTACGACGGTGTGCACCGAATCCAGCGACACGAAGCGCGTGCGCGCGAGGCCGGCGCGTGCCTTGAGGCGCAGGATGTGCCGCACCGAAGCGTCGATGCGCGCTGCCGAGATCGTGCCCTGCTCCACGGCACCGACGACAGCGTTGATCGTCCTGGTGATGTCGTTCGGTTTGAGCAGGATGTCCGCGCCGGCTTGCACCGCCATAACGGCGCTCTGCTCCACGGAGTAGCCCTTGCCCACGCCTTCCATGCTCATCGCGTCCGTGATGGCCACGCCGCGGAAGCCGAGCGAGTCACGCAGCAGCGCGCTCATGATGTCCGGGCGCAGCGTCGCCGGGGTCGAGCTATCGCCGCCGATTGCCGGCAAGGCGATGTGCGCCGACATAACGAGATCCACGCCGGCCGAAATCGTGGAGCGGTACGGCACGAGCTCCACGGTGCTGAGCCGCTGCGGCGACGCTGTTACCACTGGAAGTCCAATGTGCGAGTCGACGTCCGTGTCGCCGTGGCCGGGAAAGTGTTTCGCGGTGGCAAACGCACCACCATCGTGGGTGCCGCGCACGAACTGCGCCGAGAGCCGCGCCACGCGCTCGGGGTCTTCACCGAACGAGCGCGTGCCGATGACCGGATTGTTGGGATTGTTGTTGACGTCCACGACCGGCGCGAAGTTGATGTGGATGCCGACAGCGCGGGCTTCGCGCGCGATGGCGCGGGCCACGTCGTAGGCATCCTCGTCGCGCGTGGATGCGCCGATGGCCATCGCGGTCGGGAATCCCGTCGCGCCGCCGGTCTCGAGCATGTACGCCGGGTAGATGGCCGACTCGAGGCGCATCAGGGCCGGTTCGAGATCGCTGGCCACCAAAAGCGGAATGCGGGCCTTGGCCTGGAGCATGTTCAGCTTGTGGGCCACTTCGATTGGCGTGCCGAGCGAGATCGTGAGACCGCCGACGCCGTCCTGTTCCACCTGGCGCAACGCAGTGGCGAAGTTGGTGTCGTCGAGCGCGGTGTAGTCGCCCAAGCTCCAGATCTGCACCATTTGGCCGACGCGCTGCCTGAGCGACAGTGTCGCCAGCGTGCTTTCCACCCAGGCGGTGGTGTCGAGCCCACGCGAGGTGACGCGGGGAATGGCGCCCGGCACGGACGGCGCCGATGTCATGGTTGCACAGGAGGCCAGCGACACGGAGGCCGCCGCTATCGCAAACGAAGTTCGTGCTGCGCGCATGGACATGCCGGAACTTGTGCACTCGGCCCCCGCCAGCCAAGGCGCTGCGGACGGTGTATCGTAGTGGCATGACCAGACGATTCTCGGTGACGCTTGTGGGGTTGGCGCTGAGCGCCTCCACCGCGACGGCGCAGGTGCGGTCCGGACTCGAAGTACTGCTGACCGACTCGATACATGTCCTCAAGGGACAGCGCGTCGGGCTGATCACGAATCACTCGGGCAAGGACCGCGAAGGGCGACGCAACATCGACCTGCTGTTCAAGGCCCCGGGCGTCCAGCTCGTCGCGCTCTTTGGACCGGAGCACGGCATCTCAGGCGTTGTGCGCGCCGGCGACAAGGTCGGTAACAGCCGCGACAGCGCGACCGGCCTGCCGGTGCATTCGCTGTACGGCGACACACGAGTGCCCAGCGCGGAGATGCTGAAGGACATCGACGTCTTGCTGTACGACATGCAGGATGTGGGCGCACGCGTCTACACGTTCGTGTGGACGATGGCGCTGTCGGCGCACGCGGCCGGCAACCTCGGCAAGACGTTCATCGTGCTGGACCGGCCGAACCCCATTCGCGCGGATCGCTTCGAAGGCGGCATCCTTGAGAACTGGCACCGGTCATTTGTAGGACAGTACGATGTCGCTCTCCGCTACGGACTCACGCCCGGCGAACTCCTGCGCTACCTCGCGGGTTCTGGAAAGCTGCGCGCGAACGTGGGCGTGATTCCCATGTCAGGCTACACGCGATCGCTCTGGTATTCAGAGACCGGACTGCCGTGGATCAACCCGTCGCCAAACATCCGCGACGAGGAGACCGCCCTGCTCTACCCGGGCACGGTGTTTTTCGAGGCGACGAATCTGAGTGAGGGCCGCGGCACTGATGCGCCTCTCAAGCAAGTCGGCGCGCCGTGGCTCACGGACGCGGCAGACATCGCGCGCGAAGCAAATGGACGCGGCGTCCCCGGAATCCAGTTTGAAGCCGGTGAGACCGCCGTCGCGGCCGGCGACAAGCACGGCGGGAAGACGATCCCGGTGGTGCGCTTGCGCGTCACCGACAAGAACGCGGCCGATCCCGTCGCGGCCGCGGCTTGGCTCATGCGCGCTATTTACAGCCGTCACGCCTCAGAGTGGATGTGGCGGGAGGGCGGCATCGAGCGACTGTCCGGCTCAAGGCGGTTGCGAACTGCCGTAGAAGGCGGCGACATCGCGGCGCTCCTGACTCAGTGGAAGACAGAGTCCGCGGCGTTCATGAACGAAACGCGACCGTACTGGCTGTATTGAAGCTGTCGTGCGGGGGGGAGCGGCGGGACAACCCCCAAAAAACGAGGGGGGGGGGGGGGGGGGCGGCGGGACAAGAAAAACCCCAAGACCGGGGGG
>JANNRQ010000086.1:0-18645 GCA_031401495.1 Gemmatimonadota bacterium | reverse complement strand
TGGGTGGATCGCACCTCCAGCTTCCTCAGTTATGCCTCAGTGAACAACCTCCTTAGATCCCACACCTAGCGAAACCTCCTCGGCGACAAACACGCGCGACATACCTCCACCCCCGAGCTCGCGCTCGATAAGGTGAGTTCCGTTAAGCGCGGTCTGGAGTTCGTCGCGCAACGACATCGCTTCGTGCGTTGGATTGGGAGAGGGCGAGCGGCCCGCAGTCACGGCGACCCAATTGTAGGGTCGGTGCAGAGCCGGCGCCAATTTCGCCGTCTGGAGATTACGTCGCGACCAAGACGTGAAAGCAATCGGGCCCGCTGCGCCCCTCCTACGAAAATCGCCGGTCCGCGCGCGGCTCGAATACGTCTGCCGTAACGGGCACGTACTCCCACTCAGCGCCTAAATGCGCGACAATTTGAAGGGACTCGACCACCCAAGATCGTCACGATCGAGCCACTAATGCGCCAGTGCTGTAATCCGTTGTAGAGTAAGCGCTTACAACTACGCCGGCGCGACATGGTGGCGCAGAATCTGGCCAGTTGGCGAGCTGCGTTTGGCGCCGTGAGGCGCAACTCACCAGCCTAGAAGCGCGCTTCCAGGTACAGGTCGAAGCGATTCCCGCGCCGCGGATGGATGCCGTGCGACAAGTCCGCCCGAATCAGTCCGTCCATGAACGATGCGCCGATGCCCACGCCGCTCATCGGCCGTCCAACCTGGCTGACTTTCGTGCGATCGCCCACCCACCCGAAATCCGTGAAGACCACCGGTCGCGCGACGACGAACGTGGAGCCCACTTCGAGCCGCCCGAGCCAATACGCGTTGCCCGCCTGCGCGGTATCCGGGCGCTGACCGCGCACGGTCTGCGTGCCCCCCAGAAACCACTGGCGGTGCGAAGGCACGGTACCAACACTGGAGCCACCGCCAAGTGTCAGCGCGGCGGCGAACTTGCCAAAGCCCTGCGTGAACGTGAGGTCCAGTGCGCCGCGTCCAAACGCGGTGCCGGCGGTGTCGCTCGTCGCGCCTTCGAGGCGGAAGTCCGTGAACATCCGGAACCCGTTGGGGTCGAGGCCAAGGGTGTGGCCAAAGCGCACGGACGCGCCCGCGTAGGTGCGCGTGGTGGTCGCGATGTTGTCGCGGAACGGCGCACCCAGCGTGAATTCGGTATTCACGGCCGCACCGCGCTGCCGCTCCGCGAAGAAGCGCCAGGTGAGCGGATCGCCCCTTTCGCGCGCCAACTCCAGCTCCGCGCCAGCCGCGCGATGGTAGAACCCTTCATCGCGCCCGAAGAGGAACGCGTTGAGCGACGCACCGAAGCTCAGCGGATTGCCCCAGTCGCTGGCCGAGACGAGACGGGAGTACACACGTCCACTGATGACGCGACGCAGGTTGGTGCGCGACACCGCGAACTCGAGGTTGGGGACCATGTCCGCAAGGCCGATTCGGCCCTGCAGCGTCCCCGTGTAGCCTGAGCCAATGATCTGTTCGATGCGCACTGCGGACGACAGGCCCTCAACGCGATTGTAACGCGTCAGGTCGAGCCCGTATTTCAGCGTTGGCGGGATGAGCCCGATGGCGAACGGCGGCTGCGCGCCCATGGACAGCGCTTCCTTGATGAGCGCGTCGCGCTCGGCCCCGCCAAAGATTTCCTCGCCTTCGTCGTAGATCGATTTCGGCAAGTCCGGCGAGTTGGCCAGCTTGTTGACGTCGCACGAGATCTGCGTCGCGACCTTCAGGTTGGCCGAGCTGCGATGCTCCACGATGGTACGCGTGTTGGTGCTGTCACAGCGTGGCTCCTCAATCTTGAGGCCCTGCTTGATCGAGTCCGCGACAGCTTCACGCTGAAGACGACGCTCGACGCGGGCCGAATCGCGCCACTTCTTCAACGCTTCGCCCCTGAGTGAGTCCGGCGGCCCGGGACGGGCGATGGCGTTGATGGTCGGGAGCGAGTCGAGCGCGTTCACCGACGCGTATCGATAGCTCTGCTCCATCTTGAATGGCACGCGCATGAAGCTGACGCGGGCGTCGCCCTCGGCGCTGCGCATGCGCGGCAGCCAGAAGCGGCCCTGGTACAGGCCGTACTCGACGGCAATCGCCGAAATTTGCGCGCTCATCGGCGAGATCAGCGGCTTGACCCAGAAGGGAATGTCGTCCTGCGCGGTGGAGTCCTCCTCCGCGACCTTGGCCCACACGTCCATCGCGACGGCGAGGCGGTACGCGGCGCGGACCAGCTGTCCGGTACGCACGTCGAACCAGAGAGAGCCCACCACCACATTCCATGCCGGCACGCGCGGCCGCAGGTTGATCTCTCGCAATTGCACCACCGAGCGGTCGGGAAGCTTGAAGCTCACGGAATCCCCGACGGCAAACGTGTAGTACGCCTCGGCGCCTTCGGCGAGCGGGTGGACGACGTCGCGATCGTTCACCTGCGCTTGGACTTGGCCGTCGTCGCCACCGCCGAAGGTCAGCATCGGCTCCTGACCCGGGTAGTACGGAATCGGACTCATGTCCGAGCCCATGTCGGCGTTGGCCTCCTTCGAGGCCTCCTCGGGCGCGATGGGAATTACGGTGCGGGCGCCTTTCACTTCGACCCACGCGCCCGTGTTCCGGTGCCATTTCACCTGCGTGGCGTTCTCGTGGCGGAAGATCAGTCTGTCACGGCCGAACTTCGAGAAGCCCATACCCGCAGACACGCGCAGGTACGTGGTGGCGTCGTAGGACATGATCGCCGAGTCCTGCGCCATGCGCATCGCGCGGGCACGCTCAACGAGGGAGCGCGCCGCCGGTGTCTTGTAGGCGGTCCGTATGTGTTCCGCGGTGACTGGTAGGCGCCTGGCCTGGCGGCGGTCGCCACCAATGCTCACGCCCACGCTGACCTGTCCTTTGGACGAGTCTGTCTTGGGGGTAACGTTGGCGTCGGCGCGGATCTGAAGCGTCAGCGCCAGCGCAAAGAGGACGGGCATTCACTTGATTCTACGCCGCTGGGGCACCTGATGTTTCGCCGGGAACCGCCATTGCTAGCCTCACGTGGCGGTTTTCATTTCCTACTCCCTACTTGCCTACTTCCTACTCACCAGGTTCAGGAATGAGACGCATCGCCACCTTCGCACTCGCGCTCACAACCGTCCTCTCCGCTCGCGTACACGCCCAGCAGCCCATCGACTGGGACGCGCTGCAGCGTGAGACGATTCAGGTGCTCGCGGACTACCTGAAGATCAACACGAGCAACCCGCCGGGTAACGAGATCGAGGGCGCGCTGTTCCTGAAGCGCATCCTGGAACGCGAGGGGTTTGACGTTCAACTCCTGGATACGGCCGAATTCCGCGGCCGGCGCGGCGCCAACCTGTACACGCGGCTCAAGGGCAACGGCAGCAAGAAGGCGATTGCCTTGGTGCACCACATAGACGTTGTGCCCGCCGACAACCGCTACTGGACCGTGGATCCGTACGCCGGGGTCATCAAGGACGGGTTTCTCTATGGACGCGGTGCGCTGGACATGAAGGGCGAGGGCATCATCCACCTGATGTCCATGATTGCGCTCAAGCGCAGCGGAGCGCCGCTGACGCGCGACATTGTTTTCGTCGCCAACGCAGACGAGGAGCTTGGCTCCTTGGGCGCGATCGTGTTCGCTGAACGCCACGCAGACCTGCTCAAGGATGTGGAGTTCCTGATCACTGAGGGGGGCGACAACTCGTTCAAGAACGGCAAGCTGGAGTACTTCGGTGTTGGCGTCGCGGAGAAGCGCACGTTCTGGCAGCACATCAGCGTGAAGGGCACGCCGTCGCACGGGTCGCGTCCCACCAAGGAGAACCCGGTGCCGCGCCTGGTGCGTGCGCTCAACAAGATCGCCGCGTATGAAACGCCGTTGCAGCCGACGCCGGGCGTCCGGAAGTATTTCAAGGACATCGCGGTCACGTTCACGGGCGACCAGCGGAAGTGGCTGGCGAACATCGATTCCGCGATCAAGGTGCCGAAGGCGCGCGAATGGATCCTGAGCGACGTGTACTGGAACGCCATTCTCCGGAACACGATTTCCCTGACCGGTCTTCAGGGCTCCAACAAGACCAACGTGATTCCCGCCGAGGCGACCGCGGACATCGATATCAGGCTGCTGCCGAACGCCGATGCAGACGCATTCCTCGCGATGCTCAAGCGCCTCGTGAACGACACTGCGGTGGTGTGGACGTCGCTGCTCGCGCCCAAGGCGCCGCTCGAAAGCCCGATCGACACGGACTTGATCCGCGCCGTCGAGCGTGCCGCGCGCGATCGTGATCCAAGGGCGATGGTGACGACGCCGATGCTGACGGGCGCGACAGATCGCCCGACGTACCGGGCGCTCGGCATCGCCACGTACGGATTCGATCCGTTCAAGGTGGAAGCGGCGGACCAGCAGAAAGGCGTGCATGGCAACGACGAGCGCGTGTCCACCGAGAACGTGGCCTTCGGCGTGAAGTTCCTGTACGACATCCTGCGCTACGCGACGGACGTGCCGCGGCCGTGAGCACCGACCCCGTCCAGCTCGAGGAGAAGTCCAGATCGCGATGATCCCGGGCCTGAAGGTGGCGTTCACCGCCAAGCTGTGGCGCTATCCGGGGAAAGGTGGATGGCACTTTCTCACGCTGCCGGAGAAGTACGCGCCGCCGGTGACCCACGGCTGGGGACGGACGCCGGTGACCGCGATTGTGGACGGCCACGAATGGAAGACGAGCGTGTGGCGCGACAAGAAGAAGCGGTCGCTGCTCGCGGTCCCGAAGAAGGTGCGCGGCGAGAAGGGCGACGGCGATTCGGTGAAGGTCACGCTGACCTTTGCGTCGCTATAGCTACTCGATCGCTTCGTTGCCGAGTGGCGGGGTCTTGAGCGGCTTCTTGTCCAGCACACGCGCGGTCTTCTCGGCCACATGCCTGCGCCGCATCCACCAGCCGCCCGCGAACATCAGCGCCACCAGGATAGTCCCGATCATCGGCACGTACTTGGTCACCTGACCGATCATCCCTTCGGCGAACTGCGCCATGTAGAAGCCGGTCAACGAGAAAACGGCGGACCATGCGAAGCAACTGATGGCGCTGGCGGTGAAGTAGAGCCACATCGGCATGCGGGCCACGCCGCACGCAACGGGCAGCGCGATGCGCAATCCGAACGCGAATCGCACGCCGAGCGCGGCGCGCCACGGGTGGCGTCGCACGATTGCGGCCGCCTGAAGCACCAGCGGACGCAACTTCGGGAAGCGCTTGCGGACGATGCGGCTCTGCGAGCGACCCAGGAAATACAGCGCGAGCCCGATGCTCCACGTGCCGAGCGCAATCGCGACGATCACGGGCACGATGTGGAGGTGCCCGGCCCACGCGCGCACGCCGCCGAAGATCGGCGCGGCCTCCTCCACCACGAATCCCATTGCGCCGAGAGTGATGTACACCCACAGCGCCTTCAGGAAGATCATTTGCCGCGTCGGATCACGCGGCCGGCACGGGCATCGGTGTACTTGCCGCCGTCAACGGCCGCGACGCCATTGACGAACACGTAGTCGATTCCCAGCGGATACTGCGCCGGATTTTCGAACGTGGCCTGGTCTGCGATCGTCCTCTCATCGAAGACAACAACGTCCGCGAACGCGCCGGGTTTCAGCACGCCGCGATCGGTGAGCTTGAGCCGCGCTGCGGACTGCCCCGTCATTTTGTAGACGCCCGTCTCGAGCGACATGATCTTGAGGTCGCGGACGTAACGGCCGAGTACGCGCGGGAACGTTCCAAACGCACGCGGGTGCGGTGACGTTCCGTCACCCTGACGCGAAAGTTGGCCGTCGGAGCCGACCATCACCTGCGGATGCGCGAGGATGCGTTGAACGTCCTTCTCTTCCAGCACGTGGTAGATCATGCTGCCGCCGCCGTTCAGTTGGCCCTCCAGCACCAACTCGGCTCCGTTCTCCGGCGTAGGCGCGAGACCGCGCTCCTTGGCCCAGTCCGCGAGGTTCTTGCCGTTCAAGTCCGGCTTGTGGCGGAAGCTGGAGAACTGGATCCGCGCGATGTCGCCGCCGCCGCGGTCGTTATTGATGTTGAAGATGATCCCTTTCTTGATGCTGTCGCGCAGCACGGGATCCTTGGTGCGCCGCACGAACGACGTGTCGCCGCCGTCGAACGCCCACGTCGGGATCAGCACCGCGAGCCCAGTGGACGTGGCCGTGTACGGGTAGACGTCCGCCATGACGTCGATGCCGATGCGGCGCGCCGAGTCCAGCATGCGGAGGGTCGCAACGCTCTGGCCCCACATCTTGGTGCCGACCGCTTTGTGGTGCGTGAGCACGATCGGAATCTTCGCTTCGCGCCCGATCGTGATCGCTTCGGCCACGCCTTCGAGCAGACCCAGTCCTTCTTCGCGCAGATGTGACGTGTAGATGCCACCGGACGCCGCCGCGACTTTCGAGAGTTCGATGACTTCGTCGATCTTGGAGAAGTTGCCGGGCAGGTAGCGGAGACCGGTGGAGATGCCGAACGCGCCATCGCGCATGCCGCCCGCGATGAGCGCTTTCATGCTGTCCATTTCCAGCGCGGTGGGCGGGCGACTCACGGTGCCCATCACGCGCTGCTTGACCGTGTTGTGCCCGATCAGGTACGCGACGTTGGAGCCGATGCCCTGTTTCTCGCGCGCTTCCATATAAGTGCCCAGCGGCAGTGGCGAACCGCCGTCGGGGCCGCCAAGCGAGAGCGTGACACCCTGACGCACAGCGCTTTCCATCCCTGGCAGGCTGGCCAGCGGATTGATGTGCGCGTGCATGTCGATGAAGCCGGGCGAAACGATTCTGCCGGTTGCGTCGATGACACGGGCGGCGCGGGTGGCCGCGATCGCGGTGCGCGAGACCTGGACCACACGGTCTCCCTTGAGGGCGACGTCGGCGCGAAAACGCGCGGCGCCGGTGCCGTCGATGACAGTGCCGCCGCGAATGAGGACGTCGAATTCCTGCGCGCTGAGAAGCGCCGGAGCCAGCAACAGAAGAAGTGAGCGTTTCATTGGCCGGTCTTGGCGTAAAGCCGCGCCTGAAGTCCAGCGTACAGCCTCTTGGACACCGGGCCGGGCTTGCCGTCGCCAATCGTGCGGCCGTCTACATCGACGATGGGCGTGACATCGGTGGTGGTGCCCGAGACGAACAGTTCGTCCAGCCCGAACATGTCTTCCTTCGTGAACGCCCGTTCCCGCACCGGGATGCCCAGCTCACGCGCCACCTCCAGCACGATCTCGCGCGTCACGCTTGGCAGGATGAGCGGGCCCAGCGGGTGTGTGACGAGGGTACCGTCCTCGACGCCGAGTACCGACGTGTGCGTGCCTTCGGTGACGACGCCGTCGCGGACGAAGATCGCTTCCATCGCGCCGGCGGCCGCTGCTTTCTGCTTGGACATAACGTTTGGCAGCAGCTGCACCGTCTTCACATCGCACCGCAGCCAGCGCACGTCGATGTCCGTGATGCACTTGGCGCCCGCTTCGCGCATCGCGTGCGGGACTTCGAACTTCGAGACCATCGCCAACACGGTGGGCTTGGTGCCGGCGGGCGGATACGCGTGAGTGCGCGGCGCGGCGCCGCGCGTGATCTCGACGTAGAACGTGCCCTCGCCGCTGGTGAGGTTGTTGTCTTTCAGCAGGCGCTGCGCGACACCCGCGAGCGCTTCGACATCCTTGTCGGGGAACGCGATCTCGATGGTCTTGAGGCCGCGCTTCAGGCGGCGGTCGTGTCGGGCGTGCTCGAACAGTTTGCCTTCGACCACCCGCCAGACTTCGTAGACGCCGTCGCCGAAAATGAAGCCGCGGTCGAGGACCGAAATCTTGGCGCTCTCGGCGGGGAGGAACTCGCCGTTCAGATAGACGATCATTTGGGAAACCCGTGCTTGGTGCTTCGTGCTTGGTGCTTCGTAGGCAACAGAATGGTACTAGGTGACCAGAATAGATGACACGGAGAGTCGGTCGGCCCGTATCGTGGGCGCATGCCTCCCAAACCCACACACGAGTCGCTCGATGCTTGGAAGATTGCGATCGACTTCGCCGTCGAGATCTATCGGTTGACCGACAAGCTGCCCGCGACAGAGCGGTATGGCGTGACGCAGCAACTGAGGCGCGCGGCGGTTTCGATCTCAAGCAATGTTGCTGAGGGAACGGGGCGCCGCACGCGCCGTGACATGACGTACTTCCTTGTCATCTCACGAGGCTCCCTTCGGGAAACAGAGAGCCTCATGTATCTCTGCGAACGCCTCGGGTTCGTTTCAGCCGCAGATTTGGCGAATGCTCGCGAGCTCGCCGAGAGGGCGGGCAGGCTCCTTAGTGGACTTCGTAAGAGCCTCGCCGCCTAAGCCCCGTACTGGTGCCCCGGTACTACGAAGCACCAAGCACGAAGCACCACTGTCTCAGTCTCCAGCCGGAGCAACCACGGGGTGCTCACCCGTATGAGGCGCTGCCAGGCCAACCTTCCCCGCCAGCTTCGACCGGATCTCGTCCATCACCTCGTAGATCGTCGGGATCACGAGCAAGGTCAGGAATGTTGAGGTAATCACGCCGCCGATGATCGCCACACCCATCGGTGCGCGGAACGCGGCGCCTTCGCCGGTGCCGAGCGCGATGGGCAACATGCCCGCGATCAGCGCGAACGTCGTCACGAGAATCGGACGCAAGCGGATGGCGCCGGCCTCGATCAACGCCTCGCGCAGCGGAACTCCGCGCTCCTCGCGCGCCCACTTGGCAAAGTCGATCAGCAGGATGGCGTTCTTCGCCACGATGCCCATCAGCAGGATCACGCCGATGAGGCTCATCAGGTTGATCGTGTAGTTGGTCACCGCCAGCGACAGCATCACGCCGATGAGCGACAGCGGCAGCGACATCATGATCGCCATCGGATCCAGGAACGATCCGAACTGCACGACCAGGATGAGGTACATGAGCAGCACCGCGAGCCCGAGCGCGGAGAAGATCTGGCCGAACACCTCGGTCTGCGATTCCTGGTCGCCGCCCATCGACACCTTCACGCCCGGCGGCAACCGCATCTGGTCGATGTTGGCCTGAATCTCGGCGCCAACGTCGCCCGCGGCGCGGCCGGACGTGTTCAACTCGACGTTGACCACGGGCTCGCGGTTCAAGTGGTCGATGATCGCCGGGCCCACGCCCTCACGCACGGTTGCAACCTGGCCGAGCGGCATCGTGGTGGGCGCACCGTTGGGTCCCATGATCACCAGCGGCAGCTGCTCAAGATCCGACGCGCGGCGCCGCGATTCCGGCGCCAGCCGGATCATCACGTCACGCGACTTTCCGGTGGGGTCGATCCAGTCGCCCGCGTCGAGGCCGGCGAATGCGGCGCGCATGGATTGCGCCACCTGACCAACGGTGACGCCCATCGCTCCCGCGATTCCACGGTTGAGTTCAACTTCCAGCTCGGGCTTCTGGCCCTTGGACGACAGTCCTACGTCCACGGCGCCCGGCACCTTGAGCACCATGTCGCGGATTTGTTCCGCCACGTCACCCAACTGCTTGGAGTCCTGGCCGCGGATTTGCACCAGGATCTGCTTGAAGCCGCCGCTGAAGTCGTTGGTGAAGATCGACACCGTCGCGCCGGCCACGCGGCCCATCTCCCCCCGCAATTTGGCGGCGAGTTCCTCGACGTTCAGGTCGCGGGTGCCCTTGGGCGTCAGTTTCACATAGATGTTGCCGACGTCCACGGCGCCGGTCACGCCTTCGCCAAGCGTGGTGTATGTGTAGCGCACTTCGGGCAGTGAGCGCACGATGCTGGCCACTTCCTGCGCCTTGAGCCGCGTGTATTGCATGTTCGAGCCCGGCGGCGTTTCAAGCTTCATGGTGAACTCAGAGCGGTCGTCCACCGGGAAGAACGCTGAACCCACGGTGCGCCACGCCGGAACGATCTGCGGCAACTGCATGAACACGACGACGCCGACGATCGCGATGCCGGCCTGCCCCCAGCGGCCAAAGCGGTCCGCATTGAGACCGAAGATGATGACGCCCAGGCCGATCAGCGCCGCGAACAACCCGGTGACACCGCGCGTGGGCAGCAGGAACGCCGCGAAGAACGTGCCGGCCGCGATGACGAGCATCGACGCGCGGTGATCCAGCGCCCACGCGACCACTTTGCGGTAGTTCAGGGACTGCTGATTGAACCACTTGTTGAACGTGTCCAGCTTCTTGGTGATCCACCACTTCTCCTCTTCCGTCTGATGCGGATCGGGCCAATACGCCGAGAGCATCGGGTCCAGTGAGAACGACACGAAGAGCGAAACGAACACCGACGCCGCAATGGTGAGCGCGAACGGCCTGAACCACTGGCCGCCGATGCCCGGCATGAAGCCGATCGGGATGAAGACCGCGAGAATCGAGAACGTGGTCGCGGCAACGGCGAGACCGATCTCATCGGTGCCTTCGCGCGCGGCCGTGTAATGGTCTTTCCCCATCTCCACGTGGCGCACGATGTTTTCGCGCACCACGATTGCGTCGTCGATCAGGATGCCGATCGCGAGTGACAGGCCCATCAGCGACATGGTCTCGAGGTTGAACCCGAGCGCCCATACCGCGATGAAGCTGGCGAGCACCGAAATCGGCAGCGCCACGCCCGTGATCACGGTCGAGCGCCAGGAGTTCAGGAAGAGGAATACCACCAAGACCGTGAGAATGGCGCCAAGGAACAGCGCTTCCTCGACGGTGCGCACGGAGTTCTTCACGCGCGTGCCCGCGTCCTTCACGATGTCCAGAGTGGTGCCAGGCGGGAGCGTCTGCTTCAGTTCGTCGAGCCTCGCGACGATCTTCGCGGCGACCTCTGTGGTGCTGTACCCCTTGGACTTCTTGAGGTCGATCGCGACGGCTTCCTGGTCGCCGCGTTCCGGCGTGCCGAAGAGCGCCAGCGTGCGCGGCTCCTCCGTCGCGTCCCGCACGTTGGCGACTTCGCCGAGACGGATGAGACGGCCGTTGCGTTCGGTGATCACAAGATTGGCAAACTCGGCCGGACTCTCGATGCGACCCAACAAGCGGATCGACCGCTCGTCCAGCGCGCCCGTCACCCGGCCCACTGGCGCGGCGAGGTTCTGGAGCTGAAGCGCCTGCACCACCTGACCCACGCTCACGCCGGCGGCGTTGAGCTTGGACGGCACGACTTCGACCGTGAGCTCGCGCTCCACCTTGCCGAATACCTGAACATCGGCGACGCCAGCGAGCGAGCGCAGTTCGCGCGTGATGCCGGGGTCAACGAGTCGCGTCAGCTCAGCGGATGACAGCACCGTTGACGACACCGACACCGACACAATCGGGCGATCCGTGTCGTTGAACTTGCGGACGATCGGCTCCCTGATTTCGACCGGCAGGTCTGCGCGAATGACCGAGATCGCGTCACGCACGTCCTGCGAGGCTTCGTTCAAGTCCTTGGAGTACAGGAACTCGATCATCAGCAGCGCGTAGCCATCATACGCCTTGGACATGATGCGCTTCACGCCAGCGATCGAACCCACCTGCTCTTCCACCGGGTCGAGGACTTCCTTCTCCACGACTTCGGGCGAAGCGCCCGGGTAGATGACGCCCACCGTCAGGAACGGCGGCGCGACGTCCGGGAACTCGTCGGTCTTGAGCTTGGCGAGGGCGAAGAGGCCGAAAATGACGAGCGCGACCATGCTGACCACGGTGATCAATGGGCGCTTGATTGCAAAATCGGAAATCATCATGAGCGAGGAATCCTCAAAAGCGTTTTATGTCTTAAGCGGCGGCTTCGCCGCCGACTGGCAGATTGTTTGCGTTTGTTGCAGCCGGTTCTCAGAACCGACCAGAACCGGGCTCGTGAATCCGTGAGTCGGCGCGCCGCAGGCGCGCCGCTTAGTACCTATTACGTATTACGTATTACGATTTCTTGTTGTCAGAGGGCACCGAGACTTTCACAGACGTGCCAGCAGTCAGACCCCGCGCAGTACCGAGGAGCAAAGTGTCGCCCGGGAAAATCCCGCTCTTCGCTTCGACGGTTTCCGTCAGGTTGTCGCGCAAGCCGAGTTCGATCTCGACGCGCTCGACCTTACCGCCCTTGATGCGCATGACCGACGGACGCACACCGCGCTCGTCCACCGCAGCCAGCGGCACCACGGCGCCCTTCCTGATTTCGGTCGCGACGCGACCTTCTGCGAACAGGCCGGACACGAGCGTTGCACCGGCGTTTGGAATCGTGGCGAAGATGCGAACCTGACGCGTCGCGGCATCCGCCGTCGGATTCACGCGCGTAATAAGGCCATTGAACGTCCGGCCTTCGTAGCCGGCGACGGTGAACTCAACGGGCAGGCCGACCTTGACGTCCTTGAGCGCATCAGCGGGAACTGACGCCTCCAAACGCATCGTGGACGGATCCACGACGGTGAACAACGCGCCGCCCATGTTGGCCACGTCTCCTGCATTCACCTGACGCGCACTCACGATGCCCGCGAACGGCGCGACGATGCGCGTCTTGGACAGCTGCTTCTCCGCGTTCGCGGACATTGCGCGCGCGTTGGCAAGCTGCGTCGCCGCCGCGAGCGCGCCGTTCCGCGCACGCTCCAGGTCGCGCGTGGCGATGGCGCCGGCCTTCTCCAGCGCTTCGGCCCGTTCCAGTTCCCTCGTCGCGATGTCGTTGGCGTTGGACGCCGTCGCAACCGCTGCGCGCGCGGACAGGGCGCCATCACGGATCGCGGAGTCATCCAGACGCGCCAGCACGGTGCCCTGCGCAACGCGCTGGCCCGGCTCGGCCATTGTCTCCAGCACGGCGGCCGGAACTTCGGCGCGAATGGTGGCGATGCGTTCGGCTTCGATCGCGCCCGAGAGCGTCGGACCTGTGCGAATCTCTGCCGACTTGACGATGGCGACGTTTTCCAGCCCAACCATCACCGCATCGACCGTGGCGGTCGTGTCAGCGGAAGCATCATTGCCCTTGCAGGCAGCGGCGAACAGCGCGAGTGCGAGCGCGCCCGAAATGAAAGTACGCGACGTCATTTACTGAGTGCTCCCTGAAGTGCCGGCCGTCGGGCCGGAGGTGGATGAACGGGGTGGGGCCGGCGGCGCTGACGGAGCGCTCGATGCACCGGCAGGTGCGGATGAAGCGCCGCTGGCGCTCAGCGGCAGGTCCTTGAGGAGCGCCATGCGCATGCGGGCCACGGCATAGTCGCGCGCGGCGACCGCGCGATTCACCATCGCCTGCTCCACGAGCAAGCGCGACTGCGAGAGGTCCGTTTGCGTCGAGATACCTTCTCGGTAACGGATCTCGTCGATACTGTACGCCTTGCGCGCCTGCTCAGCCGTGCCGGCGCTGGCACGATACGACGCCTCCGCCATTTCCAACTGGCTGAGGGTGATGCGCGAATCGAGCGCCGCGAACTCACGCGCCTGTTTGTGACGCGCGCGCGCTTCGCGCAGGCTGGCGTCGGCCATCATCACGCCGCCCGACACACGACCGCCGCTGAAGAGCGACGTGCCGATCGTGAAGCCAACGTTCCAGTTCTCGGCGTACTCGTTGAACGTCGGGAATGTGCTGACCGGAAAGAAGAGCCGCTGATAGCCCGACGTGATTGCGATGCTCGGCAGACGATCGCCGCGCGCGGCACGCAGCAGTCCTTCCTGCGCAACCACGTTCTCCGCGGCCTCGCGCACGGTGGCGCGGGCGTCCGCGTTGGTGTCGGGTTTTGCGGACGCCGCAACGATGCTGGTCAGGCTTGGCATCGGCGCGACTTCGATATCCGTCGTCAGCTGCACGGAATCGTCGAGCGGAATCTCGAGCAGTTGCTTGAGCCGCAAAATCGCGATGTTGCGATCGCTCTTTCGCTGGAGAACCACGGGAACGTAGTTGTCGCGCGATACCTGCGCGCGCAGCAGGTCGAACTCCGACGAGCTGCCGACTTCGCGTGCCTTCGTAGTCTGACGCAGCACGTCCTCGTTCAGGCCAAGCGACGCGGTGGCGATGTCGGACAGCTTGGACGCCAGCACAGCGTTGTAGTACGCCTGCGTGATGTCGAGGATGAGCTGGGCGCGCTGCGCCGTGAACTCGATGTCCGCCGCGCGACGGCCGGCGTTGGCCGCGATGCGCTGACCGGTCGCCTTGCCGCCAGTGAAGACATTTTGCGAGAACTGGAGACCGAACGTCCACGAGTTCTTGGCGCCAAAGCCCACCTTGCTGAAGTCGAGCCCGCCGCCGCCCTGGCAGGTGAGCGACGCGTCGAGCGCGGCCTGACGCTGGGCCGCCGTCGAGGTGGACGTAATCTGGGGCGCGCACACCGACTTCATGGTCGACGTGTCCGGGCCGCTGCTGGCAAGCGCTTCGAACTGCGACTTGAGCGCCTTGCCATACGACAGGCTGCCCTGGACCTGCGGCAGGAATGCACTGCGGGCCATCATCTGCTGTCCGTTGGCGCGCGACACGGCTGCGCGCGCCACGTCAACTGCTTCGCTGGAACGGTCCGCGAGGCGAATGGCGTCTTCGAGGGACACCTGACGCACCGAAGCCTGAGCCGAAAGCCGAGCGCCGACAGCTGAGAGCAAAGCGATAGACACGGCGAATGAGCGAATCTTCATATGACTTGACCTAGCGGGTGCGACGCCGGGTGCCTGCAACCTTCGCTTGCCGGGTACGGACCGGCAGCGAGGCGCGGACACCAACGGCGCGCAAGAAAGTTTGGACGTACTTCGCCGGTGCGTCTTCCACCGGCTGCGGGAATGCCTGCGGGATGATGTCGCGGTACAACGAATCGCCGAACATGGCGCTCATGAACATCGAGACAGCCGTGGCGACGTCGGCTTCGGAATCGGCGATGCCGGCGTTCCGCAATCGCTCGACATACAGGATCAGCGACTCGCTGGCGGAGTTCGACCCTTCGCATGCCGCGCAGGCGGCTTCGGGACGCTCCTCGGCTTCTGCGATGGTCTTGCGGATGATGTGCGCGTGGCCGCGCAAATGATGCAACAGCGTTCCACACCACGCGGTGATCTCGGCGGCCGGGTCGCTCAAGTCACCCGTGATCGTGGGCGCGGAGTTGGCGGTGACATTCGATGCCAACATCGCTGCGAGCAGGTCTGCCTTGGACCCGAACGTGCGAAAAAGGGTGACCTCGTTGACGTCCGCTTCGGTGGAAATGAGGCGGGTCGTAGCACCGCGAAAGCCGTACTGGGAGTAGACCCGAGCGGCGGCGGCGAGGATGCGGTTCCGGATTTCGTCTGACATGGGGGGCGAAGCCTAAGGGAATCCCTTAATGCATGCAAGTACCCACTTGCTTGCACGTCGTACTTCGTGCTTGGTGCTTCGTTCTGACTGCGCAGTTGCCTCGATTCCACGAAGTCACGAAGCACGAACTACGAAGCACGAAGCACGACATATTCCGCCGCATGATTCTCCTGCTTGTCGCCGCGTTTGTCCTGAGTGGCGCCGCCGGACTCATCTACGAGTCCGTTTGGTCCCGGTACCTGGGCCTCTTCGTCGGACATAGTGCCTACGCGCAGATCATCGTCCTGGTGATCTTCCTGGGCGGCATGTCCTTGGGCGCCTACCTGACCGGCACCCGTTCACGTCGCATCAAGTCGCCGCTGCTGTGGTACGCCGGCATCGAGTTCGTCGTCGGCCTGCTGGCACTGGCGTTTCACGAGGTCTATCTGGCCGCGACGGCCTTCTCGTACGACGTCCTGTTCCCGGCCACCAGCGGCGTCGTGCTCACGATGGCCAAGTGGACCGTCGCTGGCCTGCTGATACTGCCGCAGTCCATCCTGCTCGGCGCCACGTTCCCGCTGATGAGTGCCGGTGTGATCCGGTTGTCGCGCGACGAGCGCGGCCCTGGCCGGATTCTCGCGCTGCTGTACTTCGCGAACAGCATTGGCGCGGCTGGTGGCGTGCTGCTCGCCGGCTTTGGTCTGGTGCAGGACGTGGGTCTCAACGGCACGCTGATGACGGCCGGGTTCATCAACGTCATAGTCGCCCTCGTGGTCGGACTTGCTGCGCGGACGATTGAACGTGCCGAGAGCGCCGAGCTCTCGGCCCTCGGTGCTGAGCCCGAACGCCGGCAACCTGAACCCGAAAGCGCCGATCGTGGCCCTTATTGGCGCGCATTGCTGATCGTGAGCTTCGGCACCGCGGTGGCCTCGTTCATCTATGAAATCGCGTGGATCCGGATGCTGTCGCTCGTGGTCGGCAGCGCCACGCACTCGTTCGAGCTGATGCTCTCGGCGTTCATCCTGGGACTCGCGCTCGGCGCGCTGTGGATCCGCAGCAGGGCCGACACGATTGCCGACCCCGTGCGGTTCCTGGGCATGGTGCAGTGGGTGATGGGCCTCGCCGCGGTGGCGACCCTGCCGCTCTACATCGCGTCGTTCGACTGGATGGCCGCGCTCATGAACACGGTGCAGCCGAATGACAACGGGTACCTCGTCTTCATTCTCGCGCGGTACCTGATCGCCGCGTTGATCATGTTGCCGGCCACGTTCTGCGCGGGCATGACGTTGCCGCTCATCACGCGCATCCTCATGAAGGGCGGCGCCGGGGAACGCGCCATCGGCGCTGTGTACTCCGTGAACACACTGGGTTCCATCGTCGGCGTGATTCTCGCCGGTCTCGTGCTGATGCCGCTGCTGGGACTGAAGCTGCTGCTCATCGTCGGGGCGCTGATCGACATCGGGCTTGGCGTGTGGCTCGTGTCGCGCCAGGGTGGCGGCAGCCGCAGTGTCTCACGCTTCTCCGCTCCGGGAACGGCGGTCGCGGTGTCGCTGGCGATCACCGCCGGCATCATCGCCATGGTGAGCTACGCCGCGAGTTTCGATTTGCCGCGTCTGACCAGTGGCGTGTATCGCCACGGCGTCGTGGCGGATGGCGACGACTACACGGTCCCCTTCTATAAGGATGGGCGCACGGCGTCCGTGAGCTTGCGGCGGTCGCAGGACGGATTCCTGACGCTGGCCACCAACGGCAAGCCGGACGCGTCCATGGACCAGGCGTGGCTCAAGGGCGGCAACGTGAGCGGAAACCCGCAAGGTGAACTGTTCCAGCTCACGCGCGACCTGGCGACGCAGCTGCTCTTGCCGCTGATCACGCTGGCGCACGCGCCGGACGCGGAGCATGCGGCCGTGGTCGGGTTCGGTTCGGGCATGTCGTCGCATGTGCTGCTGGGCAGCCCGCGATTGAAGGAAGTGGTCACGATCGAGATCGAACCGGAAATGGTGAAGGCGGCGCGCGGATTCCTGCCGGCGAACGAGCGCGCGTATGGCGACAAGCGCTCCACGTTCGTGATCGACGACGCCAAGTCGTACTTCGCGTCGTCGCGCCGCAAATTCGACCTGATCCTTTCGGAGCCGTCCAACCCGTGGGTGAGCGGCGTGTCGGGACTCTTCACCAGGGAGTTCTACGCCCGAGTCAGCACCCAGCTCACGGAGCGGGGCGTCTTCGGCCAATGGCTGCACCTGTATGAACTGAGCAACGGGCTGGCCACGTCGGTGCTGTTCGCGATCGATGAAGTGTTCAAGGACTACGCAATCTTCTTCACGTCCAACGCCGACATCCTCATTGTCGCCGCGAACCACTCGATGGCGGAGCCGACGTGGGGCGTTACGGACTATCCGGGTCTGGCCAAGGACCTCAAGCGCGCCATTCCGCTCACGGCGCAGCAGCTCGAGGCACTGCGACTCGGCGACCGGCGATCGCTGCAGCCGATGATCCAGCTGCACGGCGCCGCCAACTCGGACTTCATTCCGGTGTTGGACCTGGGCGCCGAGCGCACGCGTTTCCTGCGCGAGAACGCCGACGGGTACACCGATTTGTCCGTGGGCCGCTTCGACATCGTCGCCGCACTCACCGGGCGCAAAGCGGACTTTGGCCGCACCGGCGTGAGCCCAACGCCCGAGATCCCACGCTCACAAGCGCTGGCGCTTGGCGCCACAATGCGCGCGCTGCGAACCCTGGGCCCGCGCTACGCCGCGGTCATCCACCGGACCGCTGAGACGCGCGCGGCGACATATCGGCTGGACCAGTTGATGCGCATGGCAGAGACTCGCACGCCACCTGCGGACTGGCATCGCTGGGTGGAACACGTCGTCGCGTCCGACGAGGAGTTGCATGGGGGCACCGCCGGCGTTGTGGACTCCGCGTTTTTTGCGACGCTGCGTCGCTATGCCGCGGCCGCGGGCGCGCCGGCGGAGGCCCGCGCGGCGGTGGACTTCCTGCACGGAATCGGCGTCTGGAACTGGGCCGAGGTACTTGCGTCAGCCAACGTACTCGAGACGTCCAAGGACTCGATTGGATGGGTGCCGGATCCGTTGATACGCAACGCGACGATCATCGCGCACATCAAGACGCGGAACTACTCAGCGGCGCGCGGCGTGCTCCAGGTCTATGCCCAGCGTTCGAGTGAGGACTCCTTCCGGGAGCGCATCCTGTCCTCGTATCTCATCTATGCGGACACGAGCCTGAAGAACAAATTGCCGCCGAACTAGCTGTGGGATCTAAGGAGGTTGTTCACTGAGGCATAACTGAGGAAGCTGGAGGTGCGATCCACCCAACCACCTTCAGCCAGAGGCCTCAGTGAACACCCATTACAATGCGCGTCTCACCGCGTGGGGGCGAGCCGAGCTCGTTCGCCGCGTGGTGATTGACCAAGAGCCGCCCGCGGTCGCCGCCGCCGCGCTCCGCATCAGCCCGAGTACAG
>JANNRQ010000085.1:0-46059 GCA_031401495.1 Gemmatimonadota bacterium | reverse complement strand
GCTGGATGGTGAAGATGCGCCTGACCGATGTTGGCGAGAAAAAGGGACTTCTCGATTCAGCGGCTTATAGCGCGCACATCGGCAAATAGAGCGAGGAGCGAGGAGCGAGGAGTTTGAACAGCCTCCCAGCTCCTCGCTCCTCGCTCCTCTCTCTTAGACGGTCATCTCTCCGTACGCGTCGACCGGCGGGCACGCGCACACCAGGTTCCGGTCGCCGAACGCGCTTTCCACGCGACCGACCGCGGGCCAGAACTTGTGCTCGCGTACCCACGGCACCGGAAACGCGGCCTGCTCGCGACCGTACGCATGCGGCCACGCATCGGCCACGATGCGGCGCACCGGATGCGGCGCGTTCTTGAGGACGTTGTCCTTCCTGTCCGCCTTGCCTGACTCGATCTCGCGGATTTCCTCGCGGATCTGAATCAGGGGCGTCGCAGAAGCGGTCCATCTCAGCCTTCGGCTCACTCTCCGTCGGCTCGATCATCAGCGTGCCCGCGACAGGGAACGAGACCGTCGGCGCGTGGAATCCGTAGTCCATGAGACGCTTGGCGATGTCTTCCACTTCGACACCGGCGCTCGTCTTGAACTCGCGCGGATCCACGATGCACTCGTGCGCCACGGTTCCGTTACTCCCCTTATACAGAACCGGATAGAACGGCTCGAGGCGCTTGGCCATGTAGTTCGCGTTGAGAATCGCCATTTTCGTGGCATGCGTCAGCCCTTCACCACCCATCATGTCGATGTACATCATGGAGATCGGCAGGATGCTGGCGCTGCCCCATGGCGCCGCCGAAACCGCGCCGGTGCTGCCCGGCAACTTCACAACCGCGTGACCCGGCAGGAACGGCGCGAGATCCTTCACGACGCCGATCGGGCCCATGCCCGGGCCGCCGCCGCCGTGCGGGATGCAGAACGTCTTGTGCAGGTTCAGGTGGCACACGTCGGCGCCGATGTCGCCCGGACGCGCCAGGCCCACCATCGCGTTCATGTTGGCGCCGTCGAGATACACCCGGCCACCGTTGTCGTGCACGATCTTGCAGATGTCGACAATGGTTTCATCGAACACGCCATACGTCGACGGATACGTGACCATGATGGCCGCAAGGTTTTTGGAGTGCTCCTTCGCCTTGGCCTCGAGGTCCTTCATGTCGATGTCGCCGGCTTCGGTGTTCTTCACGACCACGACCTTCATGCCCGCCATCACCGCACTCGCCGGATTGGTGCCGTGCGCGGACTGCGGGATGAGACAGATGTCGCGGTGCGTTTCCTTACGCGACGCGTGATACGCGCGGATCACCAGCAGGCCCGCGTACTCGCCCTGTGAACCAGCGTTGGGCTGGAGCGATATCGCGTGAAAGCCGGTGATTTCGGCCAACGCCCTCTCCAGATTGCCGAACATTTCGGTGTAGCCCTTGAGCTGCTCGGTGGGCGCGAACGGATGCGGCTTGCTGAACTCGGGCCACGTGACCGGAAGCATCTCCGCCGTGGCGTTGAGCTTCATCGTGCACGAGCCTAGCGCGATCATCGAGTGCGTCAGCGACAGATCTTTCGATTCCAGCTTGCGCATGTAGCGCAGCATCTCGCTCTCGGACCGGTGTGTGTTGAACACCGCATGCGTGAGGAACTTGCTGGAGCGCGCGTAGCGCTCATCGAAGCGGTCGTCGAGGCCCGTGAGCAGCGCGGCCACCTTGGGCGCCTCGCGCTTCTCGCCGGCAATCGCCGACAGGATATCCGCGAGATCGGCCTCGGTCACGGTCTCGTCCAGCGCCACGCACACTGCGTCGTCGCTCACCTGCCGCAGGTTGATCTTCCGGGCGCGGGCGCGCCCCACGATCGACGCGGCGAGACCACCGCCGACCTCGATGCGCACCGTATCGAAGAACACCTCGTGCCCGATCTTGCAGCCGAGTTCTTCGGCACCCTTGGCCAGCGCCTCGGCGAACCGGTGGACGCGCTTGGCGATGTTGGTCAGGCCGTCGGGACCGTGGTACACGGCGTACATGCCCGCAATGACCGCAAGCAGCACTTGCGCGGTGCAGACGTTGCTGGTGGCCTTCTCGCGGCGGATGTGCTGCTCCCGGGTCTGGAGCGCCATGCGCAGCGCGGCGCGTCCGTCCGCGTCGCGCGACACGCCGATGATGCGGCCCGGCAGCGAGCGCTTGAACTCGTCCTTGGTGGCGAAGAACGCCGCGTGCGGACCGCCGAAGCCCATGGGCACACCAAAGCGCTGTGAATTGCCGACAACAACGTCAGCGCCCCACTCGCCCGGCGGAGTCAGGAGGACGAGCGCCAACAGGTCGGCGGCGACCGTGACCAGCGCCCCTTCCTTGTGCGCGCGTTCGCAGAATTCGCGGTAGTCAACGACCGCGCCGTCCGTGGTCGGATACTGGATCAGCGCCCCAAAAACCGTCGCGTCGAACTTGAAAGCCTTATAGCTGCCCACCTCGACTTCGATCCCGCGAGCCGCCGCGCGCGTCTTCACGCAGTCGATCGTCTGCGGATGGCAGTCGCTGGACACGAAGTACTTCTTGCGACCTTCCGTCATTGCCTCGGACAGGTGCATCGCTTCCGCCGCAGCAGTGCCCTCATCGAGGAGCGACGCGTTGGCGATCTGCATGCCCGTCAGGTCGATCACCATCGTCTGGTAGTTCAGGAGCGCCTCGAGGCGGCCCTGCGCGATCTCGGCCTGGTACGGCGTGTACGCCGTGTACCAACCCGGATTCTCCAGGATGTTTCGCTGGATCACTGGCGGCGTGAACGTGTCGCTGTACCCCATGCCCAGGTACGAGCGGTAGATCTCGTTGCGTGAGGCGATGTGGCGGAGCGCAATCAGCGCTTCACGTTCCGTGAGGCCGCCGTGAATCGCCAGCGGCCGGTTGAGCCGGATGCGCGTGGGGACGGTCGCATCGATGAGCGCGTCCAGCGTCTTGTAGCCCAGCAGGTCCAGCATGGCCTTCGTGTCTTCGGGGCGAGGGCCGATATGTCGCGGAACGAAACTGTCAGCGCCGAACGCGGCGCTTGGAGGTGTCGTGGTCATGGTGTGAAAGTTATGTATGTGGGCAATGCGCTGGCTATTTCTGAAATCGGAACCGGGCGACGGACCGGGAAATATGGCGCTCGACGAAGCGCTGATGTCGCGCGCCGCCCGCTCCGGTGAGGCCGTGTTCCGCGTGTACACCTGGTCCGGCCCCACGCTGTCACTTGGACGCAACCAACGCGCCAAAGGCGAGTATGACCTGGACGCCGCGCGAACGCTCGGCGTCGGGATTGTCCGCCGGCCCACGGGCGGGCGCGCGCTCCTGCACGACCACGAGGTGACGTACAGCGTCACGATGCCCGCCACGTCCGCGCTCGACGCCGACGCCGCCTACGCCTTCATCAACGACGTCCTGCTTGGCGCGCTTGCGGCACTGGGTGTCCCCGCGAAACGCGCGACGGAAACGGTGTCCGTCCCACCCGGACTGCGTCCCTGCTTCGACGCCCCGTCGGAACACGAAATTGTCGTCGGCGATCGCAAGCTGGTGGGAAGCGCGCAATGGCGTCGTGGCGGTGCGCTGTTGCAGCATGGCTCGATCCTCGTCCGCGACGATCAAGCGATGATCGCACGTCTGATGAAGTCCCCCATCACACCGCCGGCGGCCGCAACGCTGTTCGGCTCGATTGGGAGGGAGCCCGCGGCCGGGGAAGTGGCGGGCCTGATCCATGCCGCACTCAACACACGGCTCTCTGCGAAGGTCGCGATGCTCCTGGACACCGGACTCGCTGCTGACGTCGTGACTCTTCAGTCGCGCTACGCTGACGATACTTGGACTTGGCGCCGGTAGCGCAAGCGTGATCGCTTGACGACCCCTGACGCAGGGATATCGTACTGCGGCGCGCGGGATCTCCCCAACATTCACTTCGGACACGGATGAACGTCAGGCTCGCGAGTTCCTGCCTACTGCTTGCGCTCACCGCGTGCGGTGACACCGGCTCGTCCGGCGCCACCGGCGGCACCGTCATCATGGTCGTGCCGCAGGCGTGGGCTCCCGGGCCTCCCCCGTTGGCCGTGGACCAGCTCGCGCGCGTCATCAACGACCAGCTGTTTGACCGTCTGGCGGAGATCGGTCCGGCGCTGAACACGGTCGGCGACGCGGGGTTCGAGCCGCGGCTCGCCCGCAGCTGGTCTTGGGCCAGCGATTCCCTGTCCGTCACTTTCGCACTTGATCCGCGTGCCCGCTGGCACGACGGCAAGCCGGTCCGCGCCAGCGATGTCGCGTTCACATTCGGCGTGTACAAGGACTCGAGCGTTGGCTCATCGGTGACTGCGCTCCTCGGGAACATCGACTCGATCACTGCGAAGGACTCGGTGTCCGCCGTCGCGTGGTTCCGGAGCCGCACGCCTGAGCAGTTCTACGACCTGGTGTACCAGATCCACATCATGCCGCAACACGTGTGGGCCAACGTGCCGCGAACGCAGATGGCCTCGTCCGACGCCGCGAGAAACCC
The DNA here is from genome assembly GCA_031401495.1 of Gemmatimonadota bacterium. GTDB lineage: Bacteria > Gemmatimonadota > Gemmatimonadetes > Gemmatimonadales > Gemmatimonadaceae > DASPMP01. Next base: position 41,571 of record JANNRQ010000085.1, on the reverse strand, counting down.
GATTGGCTCTGGACGGTTTCGATTCGTCCGATTCGAACCCGGGGTCCGCGTCGAGGTCGTCTCCGACACCGCCAACTACCGCGGCCGTGCCAAGCTCGACCGCATCGTGTGGAGCATTGCGCCGGACGCAAACGCCGCCGTGGCTCAACTGCTTACAGGCCAAGCGGATTTCATCGAGTTCCTTCCGCCAGATGTCGTCGCCAAGGTCGACAGCACGCCAGGGCTGCACACCGTGAAGTTCCCCGGCATGGTGTTCGGGTTTCTCGGATTCAACACACGGGATCCGAAGCGGCCATCGAGCCCGCACCCGATTTTCGGCGACCGTCGCGTCCGGCGCGCCCTGTCCATGGCGCTCGACCGCCAGGCGATGCTCCGCAACGTGTTCGACACGATCGGCGTCATGGGCGCCGGCCCGTATCCGAGCGCACTGGCCGACACCGGTGTCACGCTCCTTCCGTTCGACCGCGCTCATGCTGCCGCACTGCTCGACTCCGCCGGATGGCTCATGACGCCGCGTGGCACGCGTGCAAAAGGGGGCGTCCCCTTGGCGTTTTCGCTCGTTTCGCCGGCGTCCAGCCGGCCGCGCATGCGCTACGCGGTACTCCTGCAGGAACAGTTCAAGAGCATCGGCGCGACCGTGACGCTTGAGAGCATGGAGTTTCGCGCGTTCATGCAGGACCGGCAGACGAAGGGTGCGTTCGACGCCGCGATGATGGCTTCGGGATACGACCCCACGCCGTCGTCCGCCAGGCAGTCCTGGGGTTCGTCGGCGATTGGCAGTGGAGGACTGAACTTCCTGTCCTATTCCAGCAAATCGTTCGACGCAACCTTGGACAGCGCACTCGCCACGTTCGACCCCGCACGCTCCCGAGCGCTTCGCCGCAGGGCGTTCCAGATGCTGGTGGACGATGCTCCAGCGGTGTGGCTCTACGACGTACTCACGATCGCGGGGTCGCACGAGCGCATCCGGGTGGCCAACATGCGCGCCGACTCGTGGTGGGCCAACGTGGCGGACTGGTGGATTCCGTCCGGCGAGCGCGTGGAGCGGGATCGCGTCGGATTGCGGCCGGCCTCGCCCTGACCGTGGGGCGTTTTGTCGCCGCCCGAATCGGGCACGCGATCGTTGTCTCGTTTCTCGTGACGACGGTTGCGTTCTTCCTGGCGCACTTCGCGCCCGGCGACCCCTTCTCGCTCGACAACCCCCGCGTCACCGAGGCCGTGCGTGACCAGTGGCGCGCGCAGTTCGGCTATGACCGTCCGCTGGCCGAGCAGTACTGGCGGTACCTCGGCAGCGTCGCGACGGGACAGCTCGGTTTCTCACACTCCTTGAATATCCCGGTGAGTGAAGCGCTGGCCGTCACGCTGCCGCGGACGCTTGGCCTGATGGGTGCGGCGTTGGCGCTGAGTTTTGTGCTCGGCATTTGGCTGGGCGTGTTCGAGGCGCGGCACATCGGAACGGCCCGCGCCCGGATTGCCAATGCGACGTCGCTACTGATCAACTCGCTGCCGAACTTCTGGATCGCGCTCATGGTGTTGCTCGCGTTCGCGTACTGGCTGCCGCTCTTTCCGGCGGGCGGCATGACGGACGTCTTCCTGCACGACTACATGTCACCGGGGCGCGCGCTGCTGGACCGGTTGCAGCACCTGGCACTGCCACTCCTCGCACTCACGATCGTCGCGAGCGCGGCAGTCGCGCGGTTCCAGCGCGCAGCGCTGTTCGACACGCTCCCGGCGGATTTTGTTCGCACCGCGCGCGCCAAGGGGGTCGGTGATGCCCGCGTGGTCCGGACGCACGCCCTTCGCAACGCGCTGCTGCCGATGATCACGCTGGCCGGCCTCGCTTTCCCGGCGCTCCTGGGCGGCGCGGTGTTCGTTGAGCGCGTCTTCGCGTGGCCCGGTATGGGTCACCTGATGATGAACGCGGTGAGCTCGAGGGACTATCCGCTGGTCCTGGCATCAGTTCTGGTGGGCTCCCTCCTGGTCGTGATTGGCAACGCGTTGGCCGACATCGGTTACGCGCTGGCCGACCCGCGCATCCGTGTGAGCTGACGTGCGCAATGTCCTCGTCGACAGGCTTGCCCGTCTCGACCGGGTATCGCGCGTCGCGCTTGGCGTACTCATCGCGCTGTATCTCGTCGCGCTCCTGGCGCCGGTCATCGCTCCCTACTCGATCAGCCAGCAGCTCGACATCGTCGCCATGAAGAATCAGGCGCCGTCGATGGCCCACCCGTTCGGTACCGATCGCTTCAGCCGCGACTTGATGACGCGCTTGATATTTGGCGCGCGCATCTCGCTCACGGTCGCGACGCTGGCGGTGCTCATGTCCGCGATCGTCGGCACGCTGTGGGGACTTACCGCGGCCGCGTTCGGTGGCGTTGTGGATACCGTGCTGATGCGCTTGCTCGATGCGTTCCTTGCGATTCCGCGACTGTTGTTGCTCGTCGCCATTCTGGCGCTTTGGAACCCGGTGCCGTTGGGCGTACTGATCGTGCTGCTCGGACTCACCGGCTGGTTCGATGTCTCTCGACTGGTGCGCGCCGAAGCGCTCACCCTGCGCGAACGAGATTTCGTCCTCGCGGCTCGCGCGCAGGGCGCCGGAACGCTGCGCATCATGCTCCGCCATCTGGCGCCCAACGTGCTGGGCCCGGTGGTCGTCGCGACGACGCTTGGCGTCGGCCAGATCATCGTGCTCGAGGCGGGGTTGTCGTTCATCGGCATGGGCGCCCGCGAGCCGGACGCAAGTTGGGGCACCCTGTTCTCCGACGGCACCGAGGCGTTTGCCGGCACATGGTGGGTCGCGCTGTTTCCGGGCATGGCGATCGTGGCGACCGTCCTCTGCTTCAATATTCTGGGCGATGCCTTGCGGCGTCTCCTCGACCGTCGGCACCTTCACACCACATGACGCAGCCGCTGCTCGCGATCGACAATCTGCGAACCTGGTTCTACACCGACGCTGGCGTCGCCCGCGCGGTGGACGGCGTGAGCCTGCATGTGAACGCGGGCGAAACGGTGGGGCTCGTCGGCGAGTCCGGCTGCGGCAAGTCGGTGACGGCGCTTTCGATCCTGCGACTGGTATCGCCGCCCGGTCGCATCGAATCCGGCAGCCGCATCATGTTCGAGGGCCGTGACTTGCTCCAGCTCTCGAACGAGGACATCCGGCGCGTACGCGGCAACCGCATCGCCATGGTGTTTCAGGAACCGATGACCGCGCTCAACCCCGTGTTCACCGTCGGGGACCAGATCGCGGAAGTAGCGCGGATCCACGACCGCGATTCACGGGCGGCCGCGTGGAAGCGCGCGGTCGACATGATGGATCAGGTCGGCATCGCGGACGCCGACCAGCGCGCGCGCGACTACCCGCACCAGCTCTCGGGCGGCATGCGGCAGCGAGTCGTCATCGCGATGGCGCTGATGATGCGCCCGTCGCTGGTGATCGCGGATGAACCGACCACCGCACTCGATGTCACGATCCAGGCACAGATCCTCGACCTCCTGCGCGACCTGCAAAAGCGTTTCGGCATGTCGCTGTTGCTCATCACGCACGACATGGGGGTGGTGGCAGAGACGGCCTCGCGCGTCATCGTGATGTACGCCGGCGAAGTCGTGGAAGAAGCGCCCGTGCAACGGTTGTTCGCGGCGCCCCAGCACCCATATACGGAAGGGTTGCTCGCCGCCATGCCGCGCCTCGGCAGCGTGAGCGAGCGGTTGGTCACGATTCCCGGCACCGTGCCCCCGGCGACCGCGTGGCCCGCAGGCTGCCGCTTTCAGGACCGCTGCCCGTACGCTTGGGACCGCTCGACGCAGCATCCAGAACTTGCCGAGGTCGCAGACGGACACCGCGCCCGATGTCATCTCGTCACCGAACCGCAGCGGCGTGCGCAGAAACACGAACCGGCTGCCGCGCGCAGATGACCCAAGCACCAAGCACGAAGCACCAAGCACCGTTGCTTTCGGTTCGCAACCTCACCAAGCACTTTCCGCGCAAGACGGGGATTTTCGGCGGCACAACTGAAACGGTTCGTGCGGTGGACGGCGTGTCGTTTGACGTCAATGCCGGCGAAACACTGGGCCTCGTCGGCGAGTCCGGTTGCGGCAAGACAACCACCGGCCGCGCGATCCTCCGGCTCGTCGAACCGACATCCGGGGAAATCACGTTCGACGGCACCAATGTCCTGGCGACGAACGGCGCTCCGCTGCGCAAACTGCGTCGCAAGATGCAGATCGTATTCCAGGACCCGTACTCGTCGCTCAACCCGCGCATGACCATTGGCGACATCGTGCGTGAGGGGCTCACGATCCATCGTCTCGCGGAGGGCGCCGAAGCGGACAAGCGCGTCCGCATGCTGCTCGAGGAAGTCGGACTGCGCCCCGAGTACATGAGCCAGTATCCGCACGAATTTTCCGGCGGACAGCGCCAACGCGTCGGGATCGCTCGGGCGCTGTCGGTGGAGCCGAGCTTCATCGTGTGTGACGAGCCCGTGTCGGCACTGGACGTCTCCGTTCAGGCGCAGGTGATCAACCTGCTGCAGGATCTCCAGCGGGATCGCGGCCTGGCGTACTTGTTCATCGCGCACGACCTCTCGGTCGTGGAGCACATCGCGCGCCGCGTCGCCGTGATGTACCTGGGTCGAATTGTCGAGACAGCGCCGGCCGCAGAGTTGTACCGCAGGCCGCTCATGCCATACACGAAAGCGCTGTTGTCGGCGGTGCCCGTGCCGGACCCCAACGCCAAACGCGAACGCATCGTGCTGCAGGGCGACGCACCCTCACCGGTGCATCCGCCGTCCGGGTGCGTCTTTCACCCGCGCTGCCAGCATCCGAACAAGGATTCGCAGTGTGCCGTTGTCGTCCCGCCGCTCGAAGAGAAGGCGCCGGGACATTTTGTAGCGTGCATTAAAGAGCCTCGATCGTAGCTCTTTCCTCCTTCCTCCTTCCTGCTTCCTCCTTCCTCCTTCCTCCTTCCTCCTTCCTCCTTCCTCCTTCCTCCCACATGGCCACCGATTCGCAGCCGCTCGAGCACTACACCGGCGACACGTCTTTCTTCGGGCATCCGCGCGGTCTGTCCACGCTCTTCTTCACCGAGATGTGGGAACGATTCTCGTTCTACGGACTGCGACCGTTGCTCATTCTCTTCATGAGCGCGGCACTGATGGACGGCGGGTTCGGATTCGAGCGGCCGCAAGCGGGCGCCATCGTGGGCATCTACGCCGCGAGCGTCTACCTCTTCTCGCTGCCCGGTGGCTGGATCGCCGATCGCTGGCTTGGCCTCAGGCGCGCCGTGATGTATGGCGCGGTGCTTATCGCCCTGGGACACCTCAGCATCGGCATCGCGTCATTCGCCAACGCACGACTGCCGTTCTTTCTCGGCCTGATCCTCATCGTCCTCGGCACCGGCCTGCTCAAGCCGAATATCTCGGCGACCGTCGGCGACTTGTACGCGGACAAGGGCGCCAGGCGCGACGCCGGCTTCTCCATCTTCTATATGGGCATCAACACCGGCGCATTCCTTGGCCAGCTGGTGACCGGCACGCTGGGAGAGAAGTTCGGCTGGCATTGGGGATTTGGCGCGGCCGGTGTCGGCATGCTCGTCGGCGTCCTGTATTTCCGTTGGCGCGCGCCGCTGACCCTGGGCCCGATCGGCACCGAACCGTCCAAAGACGCCGATCCGGCGAAGCAGGACGCTCAGGTGCGCACGATCAAGATCGCCATCGGCGCCTTTTTCGCAGTGCTGTTCGCCGTGATTGTCGCTGCGGCCACGGGCATGGTGACGCTCAATCCGCAATCGATCGGCGAAAAGATGACCGTGGTGCTCGTTGGCGTTGGCATCGCGTACTTCGCGTACATCTTCATCGCCGGCGGACTGACGCGCGATGAAATGAAGCGCATGGGTGTCGTCGTTCTGCTCTTCATCTTCTCGGCGATTTTCTGGGGCGCGTTCGAGCAAGCACCCACGTCGCTCAATCTGTTCGCCAACGACTTCACCGATCGCAACATCGGCGGATTCGAGATGCCGGCGACGTGGTTTCAATCCATCAACTCGGCGTTCATCATCCTGCTTGCGCCGGTGTTCGCGATCCTTTGGGTGTGGCTCGCCAAGCGCGGCATGGACTTCTCCAGCCCCACGAAATTCACGCTGGGCCTGGCGTTCACCGCCGTCGGATTCCTGCTGATGATCTTCGCGGCCAAGGCCGTGGTGGCGAGTGGCGGGTCGCTCAAGGTGTCGCCGTGGTGGCTGGTGGCCAGCTACTTCTTCCAGTCCGTGGGAGAACTGTGCATCAGCCCCGTTGGTCTCTCATCCATGACCAAGCTTGCCCCCCGCAAGTTCGTGGGACAGATGATGGGCGTGTGGTTCCTGGCAACATCGGTCGGGAACCTGGTCGCTGGACTCATCGGCGGACACGTCGATCCGTCCAAGCTGGAACAGACACCGTTGATATTCAGCGGAACGACAATAGCCCTGGTGATCGCGGCGATCGTGCTGGGCCTGCTCATCATCCCAAGCCGGCGCCTCATGGGAGAAGCGAAGGCCGCTTAGGGAAGCCCTGAACACTTGTCATTCCGAGTCGCGAAGCGACGAGGAATCTGGAGTTGACCCCTCAAAACTGCAGATCCCTCGCTTCGCTCGGGATGACAGCGCAATTGTTCAGAGCTTCCTTAGCGCGCTACGGCCAATTGTAGACGGATGCCGGCACGGCTCTCGCCCGTGCCGCACCCACGTCGCCCGGCTCTCTCCAGAAGAACGACGCAATGTCCCGGTTTGAGAGCCGCAGTTCCCAACTGCCCATGCCCGGCTCCGGATTGATCGGGACCGCAGCTTCGAGTCGCCACATTCTCGTGGACCGCGCGGGTACCGCGAGCCGCAAGCTCGCACCGACCGACGCGCGCCACGGCGTGTCCGTTCCATAGGGTAGGTCACCCGCCCACAGCTTCCCCGCGTCAGCGAAGATCGAGGTGCCGAAGTCCCCGAACCCGAACGGGGTCCCGATATACAGCTGTTCGTCGAGACGGACGATCAGGCGCCGCCCGCCAACGGCGGTCGCGTCACGGAATCCACGCAGCCCGTAGTCCGCCAGGCCCAGCGACAGCGAGTGAGGCACGAGCACGTTCTCCGTCCCGCTCCACTCCACCGTGAACACGCTCGTGCGGACGCTGGTTGGACGCGAGTGGCGCGTGAGTCGGCCGCTGCCCGCGAGCCCGTCCCAGACTTTTGTGCCACGCTCTCGTCGCCCTTCGCCCTGCACCTGCAGCTGGTACGTGAGCGTGGGCGTGCCGATGCCGATGTACAGGTCCGACGCGACGAACATGTCCGTGGCGTTGCTGCCGAACGCGCGCATGCTGCGCCCCACCAGCGTGCCGAGCTGCATGCCGAGCGGAATGTCCTGTGTACCGCGCAGGGCGTCGAACGCGCGAACGCGCATGAACTGCAGTCCACGCAGCCCGATCAGCGCGTTGACCCTCGATGACCGCGTTTCGCGGAAGCGGGTTGCGAACAGTCCGGCGGTGTCCGGCCGGAACCCGGTTCCCGAAATCAGTTCGGCGCCCGTGTCCGGATACGCGCGCTCGCTGGTCAACGAAAGGCCGAAGAGCGCGAGCTTTCGTGGCGGGCCCACGCGGACGATGCCGCCGGCTTCGGCGAATTCGCGTGAGTAGCCGAGGATCAGCCTGCCGCTGTCGCGCGGCTGAAACAGCGCGTGCGTGCGACTCTCGCCAACAAGCGTGCGCCAGGCGAACCGCTGTACGTCTGTACGGAACGGAAGCGTCAGCTCCGCCCGATCGTCACGGCCCAGCGGCTCACGCGTGATCGCGATGGTGAGCACGTTGGGCCGGCCGGCGAACTGATAGTCCGACACGCGCAATTCCAGCCGATCGTCAAATGCGGGCTGGTGCCGCCATGATGCGGTCGTCGCGATTCCCAGCCCGGACAAATTGCCGCTACCGAGTTTCAGCCCGCGCACGTTGGGCGAGTGCTCCGCGATCGTGCCGCTCAGCACGACCGACGCTTCGTCAATGGTCGTGACGGCCAGATCCACGCCGCCGCGATCGTTCGACACGACCTCGATGGATGCGTCGGCCAGGAACGGTTGCGCGCGCATGATGCGCTCGGATTCCGATCGCCGCAGTTCATTGCAGCGGTCGCCGACCTTGAGCAACAGATAGCCGCGCACGACGTCGTCGCGCGTGATGACGTGCGTTCCCCGCACGAAGCCGCCGATCACCGGTATGCGACTGACCCCCGAGACCGTCGGCGCCTGCGCCTCGACCGTGATCGAATCGATCCGCTGGCCGCGGCATGGCACCACACCCGCCGTGTTCTGCGCGCTGAGGGCGGTGGTGAACAGCACTAGGCAAATGACGAAGCGCAATAGACCTACTTGCCCATTTTCTTCTTCATTTCGTCCAGCTTGGCCTGCGCCTCCGCGTCGCGGTCCGCCCGCGCGCGGTTTCGCGCCAGTGAATCGATTTCTTCCTTCACTTTCGTGCCGGATTCATCGGCGAGCGGATCCTCAAGCGACTCGTCACGTCCACCTGCCCCGTCGGGGCCGCCCGGCACACCCGCCATTGCGCGGCGCAGCTCGGCCTTCATTTCGCCCAACTCCCGCTCGGCCAACGCCAGTTCGCGCGTCTGCACCGCGAGCTTCTCCTCGAGGAGTGCGGCTTTCTCCGCGTGTTGCTTCTCGAAACGGTCGGCAACGGCCATCGTTTCCGCGTCCTGAATGCCGGTGGCGAGCTCCTTGCGACGCTTGACCGTCTCCAGCTCGCGCTGCTCCGTCTGGAGCTTCTTCTGCGTCCACGACAGCGCTTCGCGCAGGTCGTCCACACCCATCGTGGCTTGCACGACTGTGCTCTTCATGCGGGCGAGCACCGAACTCCGTTCCTCAGGCTTCGTTGCCCGCTGCAATAATTCTTCCAGCGACCGGCGCAGTTCCTCGAACACGGGATCAATACGGAAAAGGGGGCGTAACGGTGCCGCAGTTCGCGGAAATACGGACAACCTCGGGGAGCGCATACCATATCTTCCGCCACAACACACTCGCAACTCTCGCGCCAGCGCATGACCACTCCGCTCGTTCTACTGACGTCCACAACGAAGGACATCGGCGGGATGATGCGTGTCAGGCTGAACGTAGCCTACGTGAACGCCGCCCGGTCGGCGGGTCTGGCGCCTCTGGTCCTCCCCCCGCTCGAACCGGAAGAGCTCCCGCCCCTGCTCGACGCCGTCAGCGGGGTCATCATAACGGGCGGCGAGGATCTCGACCCTGCGGAGTACGGCGACACGCCCCACCCCCGCGCCGGCCCGCCGCACAGACAGCGCGACAAATGCGAACTCGCTCTGGCAAGGCTGGCCAAGGAACGCGGCGTGCCAACGCTCGCCATCTGCCGCGGCATTCAGGCCGTGAACGTTGCCTTTGGCGGAACGTTGGTGCAGGACATCCCATCGCAGCGACCGTCAGACATCAACCACGATCAGTCACGGGAGCGCGCTGCCCGACTGCACCCGGTCTCGATTCAGGCCGGCTCCAAGCTCGCGGCCGCCGTGGGGGACGCGCAGATCTCGGTGAACACGTCGCATCACCAGTCCATCGACAAACTCGCGCCGGGGCTCACGCTCACGGCTACCGCCCCTGACGGCATCGTCGAAGGAGTCGAGTGGTCCGGCCCCGACTGGTGGATGCTCGGCGTGCAGTGGCACCCCGAGGAACTGGTGGACGACGCGAAGGCCTGGGACCGCGGCCTGTTCAAGGCCTTCGCAGAGCAAGCACGCGGGCACCGGAAGTCGTCATCCTGAGCCCTTTGCTGTCATCCTGAGCCCTTTGCTGTCCTCCTGAGCCCGTGCCTGCCGTCCTGGGCCCTTCCCAGTCGTCCTGAGCCAATCCGGACGTCCTGGGCCTGTCTCAGCGGAACTACGTCCCTTGACCGGCCGACCGGCGATGGACATCATCGCTCAAGCGGGGAGTCCGGGCGGTTCGGCCCCCCGCAACACTGCCAGGCGAATACCGCACCACTTTTTCGCAAGGATCACCCCGTGAATTCATCCGTGGCAATCAAGCCTCCAGTCCTCGCGTTGCCCTTCGCGTTGCCCTTTGCGCTGCCCCTCGCGTTGGCGTTGACCGTGGCCGGCGCCGTCTCACCGGGACGCGTTCAGGCGCAGAGTGGCAAGTGGGTGGCCACGATCCCGCAGCTGTCCAACGGCGGCGGCGCGGACTTGACGGTTGATCCCCGCAACGAGAAGCAGTCGCGAGCCAAGATCACGTTCCGCAACACGCGGCGCGACATGCGCCTGGCATGGGACATAGTGGTCGGCAACTGTCGCGATGAGGGAGCCCCAATCGCCGCGCAGGCCGCATTCACACAGGTGCAAACCCAGCTGGACGGTGGTGGTTCCGCCAGCGCCAACGTGCCCAAGCTGGACTCGAACAAGCGGTACTACGTCCGCGTGTACGACCCCAAGACGGCAGCCACCGATGCGTCAGCCTACGGGTGCGCGAACCTCAGTGAAAAACCCTGAGCCGCCCTCTTATTCGCGCACGCCGCGGCACCGGCGCTCAGGGCGCGCCGCCTGGAAGGCCAACTCCACCGAAGGTGTAGAACGGAAGCTGCTGCGAAATCAGCTCGCGGCCTGAAACCGGCAATTCGAATGGCGTGCCCTGGACCAGCTTCCCCCAACCGCGAGCGTCAAACCAAGTGACGTCGCCGCGGTACGGGTACAGTTCGATTCGCTTTTCATACTGGATCGCGTCGAACAAGTCGCCGCAGGTGAGTGTACCGTCCGACTTTTTGGGAACGCAGGCCTGACCGGCCGGCGGGCCAGCGATAGTCACCGCGGGCAAGCCGGCAGCCACACGCGTCGGATTGATCAGGGCCGCCGCCGCGAGGAGATTCCCCGTGCGAAACAGTGCCTCGGCGCGGAGGAACTTCATCTCGTCCAGTGACAATTCAAGTACAAATGCGCGGTTCCCGGAATCGGCCGCTGTATTGAGGTACCGCGTGCTGCGGTACTTCGACGTGAGGTACGGGCCATTCACCGCGCTTCCCATTGTGGTCGTCAGCCGTGTAAATCGCGTACCGGGGGGGGTGGCCGTGCTGACGGTAGCGGCATGCACCCGGCGGTCCGGTGTGACGATGTCGAAGGAGGTGCGAGTGGCGATTGGCGAGTTCAACCACGCCTGATATCGTCTCGACGTATCGGCCGGTCCAAGCAACCGATTGCTGATGCGCACCGTGTTCTGCGCAAACGAGTTGTTGAGATAGGTCGAACCAGTTCCGGCGATCGCGACATCGGCCTGATGGCCAAAGTCGCGGGTGATCCCGGAATCGAGGAGCGCGAGCACCAGGGTCCACGGCGCCGCTGCGCGTTCAACCGGGTTGCGCGCCGCGTACACCTCAGCATGCACCAAGTATGAGAAGCAGATCCGGACCAGTTCGTCGCGAGTAATGCTCCGGCCGTTGACTATCGTCGCCGGCCAGGTAAAGGCGGGCGTCGCCCGAGCTGCGGCAATAACTTCGTACAGCTCTGCCTTCGCCGCGGCCAACACCAGCGACCTGGGGCTCAGGTTCTTGCCAACGTCATTCAACGGCGTGAGCGTGTCGGCGATGAACGCCTGATCGAAGTACAGGCCGAGTCTCAGGTTGTTAATCGCAATGATGAACTTGGCCAAGATGACGCGCGACGGCGTATCCGCTCCGTTGGGCGTGGTGGCATTCACCACGCCAAACTTGAGGCCGTTGTCGCGGATCCCCGCAAACGCTTCGCGCGCAGCGGCGGACGATTCGTATGGAAGCCAATATCCGTTTCGCGTGGTGCAGTTGAGGTTATCCCGGTTGTTGATCGGTATGCGTGGCTCCTGGGAAAACTCGATATAGGTGACGCTTGTGCTTGTAACCTCGTCGCCCCAGATACCGAAGGGGAGCGTTGGGCAGGTGCCCCGGTTAGCCTGGGTGTACGCCTTCCACGCCCCGATCAGTGCCGCCTCTGTGTTGGCGGCATTCGTGAAGACGGTTACGATGCTGAGCCCATTCGGGTCAGGAACGTTGAGGTCGACGCACCCGGCGAGGGCAACCAGCAGAACAGTAGCCAGCGTCTTTCGCGGCGCCGTGCGCGCCGCGCCTTCCGTGCGTGTGGGCGATGTCATGTGATTTCCTTAAAACGTGAGCGTGACGACGCCCGTGAGGGTGCGCGTCAAGGGATAGGTTGCGTCGTCGAACCGAACATTGGGCGTGCCGGCGTTCACGTTCAGGCCGGAATATCCGGTGATGGTGGCCAAGTTGCGACCAATCATGTCAATCTGCATGCGTTGCACGCCGGTCCGGGCGAGAAAGCGGTACTGCTTGGCGTCGAACGTATACCCGAACAGGAGTTCGGATATTGAAACATGCGTGCCGCTCTCGACGAAGTTCGCCAAATACAGGTTGTTGTTGTTCGATACCGCGTTGTAATACCGCACCGGCTTCTTGAGGTCAGGCGCCTTGCCAAACTGATCAATATCCGGATGGTCACCCGAGGCATAGTACGTCTGGTTGCTGTTGGCGTAGACATCGCCTCCAAACTGTCCCGTCGCCTGCACGTACAGGCGGAAGTTCCCGTATCGGAAATTGTTGTTGAACCCATACTTCATGCCCGGATTGCTGTCGCCGATCTTCCGGTACGTCAACTGCCCATTGGCGTCATAGCGGGGCAGCGGCAACCCCCATCCGTAGCTGACGCCGTCAATGACAACGCTGGTTCCCCAGAGGTTCTTGGAGATGCCCTCCTGCCAGTTATTACCTACGCCAACCGGCACGACGAACCCTTCATCGTTGATTTGAAACTGGTTCAGCGACGCCGCGTGACGAGCCGGCAGATGGCTCAGGTCACGGATGATTTCGTTGCCCCACATCTCGCTCAGCGGTATGCCGTCGCACTTGTACTGCAAGCCGTCGTCGAAGCAGGTACGGCCAAAGGTGCCGGTATTCAATTTGGCGCGGTCGGCAACCAGCAATGCGGTCCACTGCAAGCCGTTGGGGTTGGTCAGGATCGCGCCCTGGAGCGTGGCCTCGATGATGTTGCCGCCCACTCGTGCCGGATTGGTCGTCGCGATCTGGTATCCGGACACGGCAGGCGCCGGGATCCTCACAAACACATCCTTGCTGTTGTTCCTCACGTACGTTAGCGAAGCCGAGATGCGGGAATTGTAGGACATGTCGAGTCCGATCTCGTCTTCGCGCGTGAACGTCGGCGTGATGTTGACGTTTCCGAGGTTGCTGCGGCGGATTGCCCCGCTACCGTCGGACGTCATCGCCTCGTACTGGTAGTCGAAGTTGGGGCTCACACCGGTCACACCAAAACTGTACCGCAACTTGAAGTTGTTGAACGACTCGAACGGGAACCAGGGTTCTTCGCTCATCAGCCAGGCCGCCGAGGCGCGACCAAAGGTGTTCCAGCGGTTGGCGGAGCCGAACAGTGAGTTGCCTTCGCGGCGTAGGAGGAAGTCGCCGATGTATTTCTCGCGGAAGCTCACACCGAGCGAGGAGATAAGGCCCTGGACGCGGTAGTCTGTGATGCTCTGCGTGGAGTTCTTGGTGCGCGCCTGCGCCATCGCCTTGAGACCCTCGGTGGCGAAGTCGGTGCCCGTGGTGCTGAGGCTCGGGTTGTACTCGCGCCGCGCCTCGCCACGTTGTGACAGACGCAGCGTCAAATCACCAATCTGCTTGGTGGCGGTTGCCGTCCCGGTGAACAGGTAGCCATCGCTGGCGTTGTTGGCGATCGCGAGGCTGCCGGTGCTCGGGCTGAGTCCGCCAGTGGTAGTCACAGTTGGCGTGCCGCGCGCCGTGTACGTGATCTGGTTGAGGTCGCCACGGTCGTAGTTCGCATCGCCCGCCAGCGTCAGCCACGGCAACGGACGATAGAGGCCGTTGACGTTGATCGTGGTACGGGCACGACTGATCACATTGTCAGCGATGAACTGCGTGTATAGCGGGTTGGTGTAGAGCGTCACCGAGTCGGGCACGATCACATACGGGAAACCGAACTTGGGGAACGGATCCAGCTCCTTGAGGTTTACGTCGGTGTCAATCCGGTAGAAGTTGTTGAACGACGGCGCCGATGCGTCCTGCACGCCGCGCGAGTGGTTGGCGGAGACTCCCATGCTCAGCACTTCGTTGAAACGTGTGTCAATGTTCACCCGAAGCGACCTGCGCAGGTATCCCTCGTTGTTCTCGAGGATGCCGGGGTTGTCGGTGCGCGTGAACGCGAGGTTGTAGTTGGTCGCGGCGGAATTCCCCTGGACCGTGAGAGTCTGGGTGTTGTAGGATCCTGGTTTATAGAACAGCGCGGCGTGGTTGTACGTCTTCGACGTGAACGGCGCATCCATGATGCCGTCCGCCTTGAGCGCGCGCTGCGCACGCGGCACCACCACTCCGGTTGCATCCAGCCAGTTTCCCTGCGCGTCTTGCATGAACTGGTGGTGCTGATTCTTGTCGAGCTTTACCTGGTACTTGTCCACCCCTGCTTCGGTCCGCACCTGGAACTGTTGGGTGCCGAGCGAGAGCCCCCGGCCCCGCTTGGTGGTGATCGCAATGACTCCCGCGGCGGCGCGCGAGCCGTAGAGCGACGCAGCGGCGGCGCCCTTGATGACCTCGACACTCTCAATGTCGAGCGCCTCGATGTCCTGCGTGGTCACCGACTGTCCGAAATTCAGAAATACGCCGTCCACAACGAACAGCGGCGACGGGACCGCGCCGCCCTCTGTGATTCCTGAGATCGGCGTTCGTACCTGAATGTTCACGCCCGAACCGGGCGCGCCACTCGGGCGAGTGATCGCCACACCAGCCACCTTGCCAGAGATGAAGCCGGCCGCCGACGTCGTCGGTGGAACCGGCAGCTCCTCAGCTGTCAGCTTGTCAACCGTGATCGTCGCCTTGGCCACCGACGTTTCGAAGAGCGTTCCCGTTACGGTCACCTCATCCAGCCGGAGCGCGGTCGCGCTCATGGAAAACGTGAGCCTCGTGAGGCTGTCGGGCGACAGTCGGATGTTTTCAATCCGGCTGGCGGCGTAGCCGATACGCCTGGCCGAGAACGCAAACACGCCGGAGGGCGCGCTGGCGATGATGAACCGGCCGTCTACGCCCGTGGTCGCCGTGATTGGCGTACCGATGAGGAGGACGTTGACCCCCTCCAGCGGCTGCTTGTTGACGTCCGTTACGATTCCCGTGACGCGAGCCCGACCCGCAAGCAGCGTCGGTTCGGTCGTTACCTGCGCCTCCAGGAAATCCACCGGAGCGGCGAGCACCGCCAGAATGCCGAGGGCAAACATGGCTCGGTGCGCGCGAAACCGCAGGCTTTGGGCGATCCGTGACTGATTCATGTCGGGTAAGGGCAAGGGAGTGTGTCCGCAGGGCCAATACTGCGAGCCTAGTTCTATAGAAGTACTGCCTTTCGCGCAATGCCGCTAGAAGCTCTGGCACTCTTTTCAGGATGAACCCATTATTCCAACCAATGCGTCACATCGGCTGCACAGGACGGGGTCGGCTGGCCGCACTGCTTCTCACCAGCGTTGCGTTCAGCGTCCCGTTCAGCGGGTCGGTTGGCGCTCAGGCCCGTTCCCAGCCGGCTGCAGACCTGCCGCAGTCTGGCTCACGCGCGCTGGTTGGAACCGTGGTGGATGTGATCGGCCGCCCACTGGGGCAGGTCGAGGTGTACATCGCTGGGACGACCCGCGCGACCCGAACCGATCCCAGTGGAATCTGGCGGATTGCCAATCCACCCGCGGGCCCGCGCGTGGTGGTGGCCCGGCAGCTCGGCTACGCGCCCTATGTTCGCGAGGTGCTGGTGGGCAGTGGCACAAACGACACGCTGTACTTGCTGCTCCAACGGCTTCCGCAAACCCTCTCGGCCGTCCAAGTCACGGAACGCACGCTGATGGCTACCAGCGCGGCAACCGTGATTGCCGAACGGCTTTCCCAGATGCGCGTGGGGTCGGGACGGCTCTTTACGCGGGAAGAGATTCTGTTGGCCCGCCCCTATTCGGTGGCCGAATTGATTTTCGGCATACCTGGCGTGATGGTGCGGCGCGGGCAGGGAGAAATAGTCGCCACCACCACCCGGGCCGGGGTCGGCGTCATGACTTTCGAAGGCCAAGCCTGTCTGCTTCAGTTCTACCTTGACAACACTCCGATTGATAATGAAAGCGTCGCGGCGCTCGACCCGCTGACCTTTCGAAGCGTCGAGGTCTATCCCCAGACCGTGCAGCTCACGGGGCTTGCCATGCGACCCGATCGTTGCGGAGCCGTCGTAATCAATTCGATTCGCAGGTAGCGGCCGCGGCTATCGCGGCCGTGCCTCTCGATTGCCAATCGTCGTTCCCAACTCCAGCAGCAGGCTCCCGATCCGCGCCATCTTGTCGTAGTCGATCTTGGTCGGGTCGTCCGAGACCTTGTGGTAGTCCTCGTGCAGGCCCGTGGTGAAGAACACAACCGGGATTCCCTTGCGCGCGTAGTTGTAGTGGTCGCTCCGGTAGTAGATGCGCTCCGGATGCGCCGGCGAATCCCACTCATGATCCAGCTGCATCGGACGCAGCTGACGCAGGTTCACTGTGTCGAGGATGGCGCCCAGCGTCTTGCTCTGGTCATTCGGCGCGGCGAGCGGACCCACGATGTAGACCTTGTTCGCGGCCGACGCCCCGTTCACCTGGCTGTCGAACGAAGAGTTCGGTCCGCCGCGGCGCCCGATCATGTCCGCGTTGAGCTGCGCGACGATCGAATCGATCGGCACAGTCGGCTTCTCGACAAAGAAGTTCGAGCCCAACAAGCCCTTCTCCTCACCGATGTGCCACACGAACAACGACGATCGCTTGGGTCGCGCGGTGGAGAGCTTTTTCGCGATCGCCAACATCGTCACGCTGCCGGAGCCGTCATCATCGGCGCCGTTCGCGATTGAATCCGGCGACATGCCCGGATTGATGCCCACGTGATCATAGTGCGAGCCGTAGGCGACATACGTCTTGTTGAACCTCGGATCCGTGCCACGCACAATGCCCACGACGTTGTAGCCACTGAACATCTCCTTCCTCACTTCCACACGGCCGGCAAACCGGCGTCCCGTCAGCGGCTGCGGAGAATCGTCACGCGGCCAACCGTCCGGCAGCAACACCGAACCTTGTTTCGCGAGACCGAGCACCACCATGGGCAGCGGACGCTGCGAATCCTGCGTCGACAAGTCGCCCGGCGCCGCCGCAACCGCGCGCATCAACTCGGGCGCGGCCTGGTCGTAGAACTCCTTTGTCTTGCCGGTCATCAACAGGATGATCGCGGCCGGCTGCAACTGAAGCGCCCGAACCATGCGCTGCTCCAGCTCCGGCTGGCCCTCCAACTGCGTGCGCACCGCCATGTCGGTGACGCTCGCCGGAGCTGCGTGCACGATCACGATGACCTTGCCGGGCTCCTTGATCCCTTCAAAGTCATTGCGGCCCATCGAGGTCATGCCGTAGCCGGCGAAGTAGAGGTCGCCAGACACATTTCGCTTGGTCGGCGGTGCGCCGATCCCGAGCGAGATGAACGGCACCACATCGATGCCGAGCGTCAGTGGAACGGTCGTCGGGCCGCGAGCGACCGTGAGCCGCGTTTCCGGCGCAAACGTCTCCCGCACCAGCGGCACACGCTGGAAGTACATACTGTCGCCGGCGGGCTCGACGCCCAGCGCCACGAGGCGCTGCGCCAGAAACATCGCCGCCTTCATCGCACCGGGCGTTCCGGTTTCGCGGCCCTGGAACGAGTCCGACGCGAACACCATCAGGTCGCGCCTCAGCTCATCAGCGGAAATCGGCACCAGTGCCGGACTCGGCGCGGGCGCGGGCGCGGATCCTCCGCAGCCGGCAACAGCACAGGTAAGGATCAGCCAGCGTTGACGCATGCGTGTTGCTCCGAGTGCCTGAGGGGTGACGGAATGTGTGCTTCCGACGCGTGCGAGACACGCTAGCGCAAACAGGGTCCACACCGCAAGCGCCTGCTACAAAAGAAGTTGCGTAAGGGTGACCTCACCCGTCCGTGTAATAGTCTTTGGAGCAGTCCGCGCTAGCTTCAAGCCCTCACCCGGATCCCGCTCGGCATGCTGTACATCGGCATTCCCTCCCACAACGAAGCTTCCACGGTCGGACTGCTCTTGTGGCGCCTGCGAAGCGTCATGCACGAGGTCGCTCGCGAGTTCGAGATCCTCGTGTACAACGACGGCAGCACCGACGGAACGGCGGAAATCCTTGGGTCGTACGCGGACGTCTTGCCGCTCACCGTACTCGGCGGAAAGGAACACGTTGGCTATGCCCGCGCGCTGGACGCGCTGGTTCGGGCGGCTGCGGAGCGCACACGGTACCCGCGGCGCGACGCGCTGATCACGATGCAGGCGGATTTTACTGACCGGCCGGAAGACTTGCCTGAAATCATCAAGCGTTTTGAAGGCGGCGCAGACATCGTGGTCGGCGAGCGGCAGGTGTCCGAAGCCTGGCCACGGCCCGCGCGTTTTCTCCAGAAGGTCGCGCCGTATATCACGCGAGCGTATCTGAAGACCCTCGTGGATTCCAAGGATCCCTACGGCACGCTGCGTGCATACCGTATCAGTGTGCTGCGCGACGCCGTCAAAGACTCCGAGGGCCGCCCGCTCGTGCAATCGACTGGCTGGTCCGCCAATGCGGAGCTGCTGGTCAAGCTGACCTCGATCGCGCGTCGCACCGAGACCGTTCCGGCGAGTCCCCGGTACGAACTGCGTCCGCGTGAATCCCGGCTGCGCCCATGGCGTGGCGCGCTGGATTTGTACCGGTCGGCAAAGGCCATCAGCGGCGCAACGAAGCGCCTTGCCGTAGCCAAAGCATGATCCGGTGGACGCGCGTCGCGCTGGCCTTCTTCACGCTGGCGATCCCGGTCACGCTCGCTCCGCTCAGTGCAGGCGCAGCGCAGAACGGCTCGATGCCTCCGGCCGAGACCACTCGGGCGCGCGTGCCGTTCAACGTCGGTGAGCGCGCCGAGTATAACCTCAAGTACGGCATCTTCCACGCCGGCACGAGCGTGACAGAGGTGCTCGGTATCGACACGGTGCGCGGGCAGGAGACGTGGCACACGATCTTCACCGTGCGCGGCGGCGTGATCGGCTACCGGATCAACGACAAATTCGAGAGCTGGATGGACACGCGCACGCTCGCCTCGCTGCGCATCCGGCAGGACCAGCGCGAGGGTGGCTACGAGCGCGACCGTCAGCTCGAGATCTTCCCGGAGCGCAAGGAATACGTCGAGAATGGGGGCGAACCAAAGCCAACGGTGGACGCACCTTTGGATGACGGCTCGTTCGTCTTCTTCCTTCGCACCATTCCACTTGTGGTCGGCGAGGAGTACTCGTTCGACCGGTACTACCGCCCCGACCGAAATCCGGTGCGCATCCAGGTGCTGCGGCGCGAACGTATCAGTGTCCCGGCCGGCTCGTTCAACACCATTGTGATCCGTCCGATCATCAAGGCGCGCGGCGTCTTTTCCGAGAATGGCCGTGCGGAAGTCTGGCTCACCGACGACAGTCTGCGCCTCGTTGTGCAAATCAAGTCGCGCATGAAAGTCGGTTCGATCAACCTGTATCTGAAGCAATACCGACCGGCCACGCTCACGAAGCCGGATTCCATACCGGAATCCCGGTGAAGAAGACGCCGGCGAAGGCGCTGTCTGCTCGGGCCCGCGAAGCGGACCTGTCTCAGGTCCGCACGGTGCCGCTCAAGCGGCGCGCCAACAAGGTGAGTGCAGACGAGTTCGCAACGCCGCCCGGCAAGGACCGCTCGTTCCACGCATTCCTGGAATCGTTGCCGGATATCCTCGTCGCGCGCGATTTCCTGCGCGTCGTGGACGCCATCGTCGCGGCGCACGAGAAACAGCGCGGCGTGGTCGTCATGCTTGGCGGGCACATCGTGAAGACCGGCCTCGCCCCGCTGCTCGCGACGCTGATGGACCGCGGCATCATTACGCACGTCGCGATGAACGGCTCCGCGGCGATTCACGACTACGAGATTGCGCGCTTCGGTGGCACGTCCGAAGACGTCGCCGCAGGCTTGAAGGACGGCACGTTTGGCATGGCCGAAGAGACCGGACGCGAGATGAACGAAGCGTTCATCCATGGCAGCAAGGCAGAGTTCGGCATGGGTGAATCACTCGCCGTCGCGATGGCGGGCGCCAAGCTGGCGCACCCGGAGCTATCGGTGATTCTCGCGGCGCAGGAGCGCGGCATTCCGGCCACCGTGCACGCCGCGCTCGGCGCCGAGATCATCCACCAGCATCCCAAGGCCGACGGCGCCGCCATCGGCGACACCAGCCACCGCGACTTTCGCAGGCTCGCCGCAAGTCTCGTGGACCTGCACGACGGCGGCGTGGCCCTCAACCTGGGCAGCGCGGTGATCATGCCAGAGGTGTTCCTCAAGGCGCTCACCATCGCGCGCAACCTGAACGAGGGCCGGCCGCAGGGTTTCGTCACGTGCGACCTGGACATGACGCGCCACTACCGGCCGCGCATGAACGTCGTGCAGCGCCCAACGCTTCAGAGCGGCAAGGGGTACGAGATCACGGGGCACCACGAGATCATGGTGCCGTTGCTGGTCTGGGCCGTTCTCGACCGCTTGTCATCCTGAGGGAGCGAAGCGACCGAAGGATCTGCAGTTGTTGATGCAGATCCCTCGCTTCGCTCGGGATGACAGCCAAAAAAAAGGCCGCGCGATGTGCGCGGCCTTTCACTTTCGCGGAATCCGCGAGACTACATCGACGGCCCGGTCCACTTCGAGCGGAGTCGCTCAGCGGTCTCGGGACTCACGACGCGAATCACGAGCCACACGACCAAGCCCACCAGCGCGATCTTGATCGCCAGCCCGAGCAAGACCCACAGGAATGCGAACAGGAATCCGAAGAGTCCGAACACGAGCTTGAGCGCGAATAGTCCAAGCAGCGCGAACAGCCCGATCATGAAAACAGTGCGAAGCATCGTGGTCTCCCAGGGTATTTCGAAGTTCTGCCTTCCCTACGGCGCGGATCGGGCCGGGTTTCAGCACATCGTGCGGGCAATTGCCATGCATCGCTATGGAACTGCGCGGGATAACTGGCTAACTATCTAACTGTAGTTTAACAGGTTACAGCTTCTTTCGCCCTCCCGCGCGACCGATAGATTTCGCCGCCCGTGACCGAGCCGATCTATCAAATCATGGGACGCCACCGCGTCCAGCCCCTGCCAGAGCGGAAGCCGCCCTGGCTCAAGGTGAAGGCGCCCGGCGGCCAGAACTACCTCAAGCTCAAGCAGATGATGCGGGATTTGGACCTGCATACCGTCTGCGAAGAGGCCCACTGCCCCAACGTCGGCGAGTGCTGGGAGCACGGTGCCGCCACGTTCATGATCCTGGGCGACGTCTGCACGCGGAACTGCGCCTACTGCGCCGTCGCCCACGGTCGGCCGCCCAAGTTCGATCCATCAGAGCCGGAAAGGGTCGCCGAAGCAGTCGCAAAAATGGACCTCCGCCACGTCGTCATTACGTCAGTTGATCGGGACGACCTACCCGACTTTGGCGCGGGACACTTTGCCGAAGTCATCCGACAGATCCACAACCGACTGCCGGACTGCTCTGTCGAGGTTCTTGTTCCCGATTTCCAAGGGAATGAGGAGTCGATCCGAAAAGTTCTCGACGCGCGCCCCGAGATCTACAACCACAACACAGAAACTGTCCCCAGGTTGTACAAGAAATGCCGGCCCGGCGGCAGATACGCGCGCGTGATGGAAATCTTCCGTTTCGCCAAGCAGTACGCGCCCGACATCCCCACCAAAACCGGCGTGATCCTCGGTATGGGCGAAACAATCCCCGAGGTCGTCGAGGTCATGAAGGACCTCCGCAACGTGGACGTCGACATCCTCACGCTAGGCCAGTACCTGCGTCCCTCGGATGCACATATCGAGCTGGACCGATACGTGACACCGGCCGAGTTCCTTGAACTCAAGGAGATAGGCCGGACACTTGGCTTCAAGCACGTGGAGTCCGGCCCGCTCGTGCGCTCCAGTTACCACGCCTGGGAGCAGGTTCAAGCCGCAGGCGTCTAAAGGACAACATGGCCAAGGATGACAAGAGCAGGCTCGACCTGCTCCGATCGATGCTGCTGCAGCGCCGCTTCGAAGAGCGGACCGCTGAGGCGTACGCGCTCGGCAAGATCGGCGGCTTCTGCCATCTATATATAGGACAGGAAGCGGTGAGCACCGGGACACTCTCCCTGCTCCGCCCTGATGACTATGTCATCACGACGTATCGCGACCATGGACAGGCGCTGGCGCGCGGGCTCACGCCCCGCAGCATTATGGCCGAGCTCTTTGGAAAGAGCGACGGATGTTCCAAGGGCAAGGGCGGCTCGATGCACATGTTCGACCGCCACCTGAACTTCCTCGGCGGCCACGGCATCGTCGGCGGACACGTGCCAATCGCGGCCGGCGTCGGCTTCGCCATCAAGTACCGCGGCGGCGACCAGGTCTGCATCTGCTTCATGGGCGAGTCGGTCGTGAACACCGGCGCATTCCACGAGGCGCTCAACATGGCCGGCCTGTGGAAGCTGCCGGTGGTGTTCATCATCGAGAACAACAAGTACGGCATGGGCACGGCGGTCGAGCGCGCGGCATCCATCAAGAAGCTCAGCGACCGTGGCGCAGCGTACAACATGGCGCACGGCACCTGCGACGGTCAGGACGTCTTCGCGGTGCAGAAGGCAGTGGGTGAAGCGATCTCTCGCGCCCGCAAGGACTCCACGCCGACACTGCTCGACATCCATACGTACCGCTTCATGGGCCACTCGATGTCGGACGCGGTGAGCGGCACGTACCGTCCCAAGGCCGAGCTTGAGGAGTGGCAGCAGCGCGACCCGATTCTCTTGCTGCGCTCGCAGATGAAGGACCTCACCGACGCGCAGTACGCGAAGCTGGACGAAGAACTCAAGGCCATTGTGCAGGACGCCTGGGACTTCGCGGACGCGAGCCCGGAGCCGGCGCCGGAAGCCCTCTTCGAAGACGTGCTCGTGGACACC
The DNA here is from genome assembly GCA_031401495.1 of Gemmatimonadota bacterium. Taxonomy (GTDB): domain Bacteria; phylum Gemmatimonadota; class Gemmatimonadetes; order Gemmatimonadales; family Gemmatimonadaceae; genus DASPMP01. Next base: position 18,531 of record JANNRQ010000085.1, on the reverse strand, counting down.
ACCAGCGATTCGGTGGCGTCGTGAGCGCCCGCTCTGTCATCCCGAGCGCCCACTCTGTCATCCCGAGCGCCCACTCTGTCATCCCGAGCGAAGCGAGGGATCTGCAGTAATGCCAATCATCACTTACCGCGAGGCCTTGGGCCAAGCGATCCGCGAAGAAATGCTCCGCGACGATCGCGTCTTCCTGATGGGCGAGGAAGTTGCGGTGTATCAGGGCGCCTACAAAGTCTCGAAGGGGCTGCTTCAGGAATTCGGCGAAATGCGCGTGGTGGACACGCCGATCACCGAGCTGGGATTCGCCGGCGTTGGCGTTGGCGCGGCCATGGTCGGCCTGCGTCCTGTCATCGAGTTCATGACGTGGAACTTCGCGATCCTCGCGCTGGACCAGATCCTGAACGCCGCGTCCAAGATGCTGTACATGTCGGGCGGCCAGTTTCCGATGCCGATGGTGTTCCGCGGACCAAACGGCGCGGCACTCCAGCTCTCGGCGCAACATTCGCAGTCGTTCGAATCGTGGCTGGCGCACATGCCGGGCGTGAAGGTCGTGACGCCGGGCACGCCCTACGATGCCAAGGGCCTGCTCAAGGCTGCGATCCGCGACGACAACCCCGTGCTGTTTCTCGAAGGCGAGATGCTCTACAACACCAAGGGCGAAGTGCCGGACGGCGAGTATGTCATCCCGATCGGCAAAGCGGACCTGAAGCGAGAAGGCGAGCACTGCTCGATCATCACCAACGGCAAGATGGCGCTCGTTGCGATGCAGGTCGCGGATCAGCTAGCGAAGGAAGACATCCGCGTAGACGTCGTAGACCTTCGCACGGTGCGCCCGATGGACCTCGAGGCAATTCAGATATCAGTGCGCAAGACGAATCGCGCAGTAGTACTGGAAGAAGGATGGGAACTGGCCGGGATCGGCGCGCAGGTAGTGGACTACATCCAGCGCGACTGCTTCGACGACCTCGACGCGCCGGTGATTCGAGTGCACCAGGCCGACGTGCCCATGCCGTACGCGAAGAACCTCGAGAAGCTGGCCAAGCCGGACGTGGCGAAGACGATCGCGGCGGTGAAGAAAGTCATGTACCTCAAATCATGATGTCGTCCCGAGCGCTCACCCTGTCATCCCGAGCGAAGCAAGGGATCTGCAGTTATGGCAACTAAGATCTCAATGGAAGCGTTGTCGCCCACGATGGAAGAAGGGCGCCTCGTGAAGTGGTTGAAGAATGAGGGCGACGCTGTGAAGAGCGGCGAGCCGCTCGCTGAAGTCGAGACCGACAAGGCGATCATGGAACTCGTCGCGCGCGGCGACGGCATCTTGCGCAAGCGCGTTGTCGCGGAGGGCGAAGCGCGCCCCGTCGGCGCGCTCGTTGGTGTGATCGCGGGCAAGGACGAAGACATTTCTGCGATCCTGGCCAGCGGGGGCGGCAGTGGACCTGCCCTCGCGTCGACAGCTTCGGCCGGAACCCCGCTGGCCGCTGGCGCGGCCAGAACCCCCCCGGCCTCAGATGCGGCGCTACGGGCAGCCCCACCTGCCGCCCCTGTAGCGACGCAGCCTGCCGCTGCACCCGCAGGCGGCCGCATGCGCTCTTCACCTCTCGCGCGACGCATGGCATCCGAGAGCGGGCTCGACATCAACGGCGTTCAGGGCTCCGGCCCCGGCGGCCGCATCATCAAGCGTGACGTTGAGGCCGCAGCTGCGGGCGGCGCTCGTCCCAACTTGGGTCTTGGGTCTCGTGTCTTGGGTCTCGGGTCTGACCAGGAGTTCACAGATCTCCCCCTGACGCAAATCCGCAAGACAATTGCCCGTCGTCTCGCCGAATCAATCGGACCTATCCCGACTTTCTACCTCACCGCCGAGTTCGATCTCACCCGCGTCGTCGAAATGCGTACCGCCATGCTGGAGATGGGCGACGAGTTCAAGGTCTCCATCAACGACATTCTATTGAAGGCGGTCGCAACGGCGCTGTCGCAGCACCCCGAAGTGAACGCGCACTGGCTGGGCGACAAGATCCGCCTCTTCAATACCGTGCACCTCGGCATGGCGGTCGCAACAGACGATGGCCTCATCGTCCCCGTGATCTTCAACGCCGAACAGAAAGGCCTGCGTGAGATCTCGGCGGAGTCCAAGGCACTCGCCAAGCTGGCCCGCGAGCGGAAACTCAAGCCCGAGCAGTACACCGGCTCCACGTTCTCCGTGAGCAACCTGGGCATGATGCAGATCGATCAGTTCACGGCGATCATCAACCCGCCCGAAGTCGCGATTCTCGCGGTCGGGGCCGCCACCGATGTGCCGGTGCTCATCGACGGAGAATTCAAGCCACGCAAGCACCTGCGTCTCACGATGTCCTGCGATCACCGCGCGGTGGACGGCGCCGTTGGGGCACGGTTCCTCGTGACTCTCCGGCGCCTCGTAGAAAACCCTCTAATGCTCGTCTACTGATAGGAAGGAGGAAGGCGGAAGGCGGAAGGACACTTCCCCGGACCTCCTTCCGCCTTCCACCTTCCTCCTTCCTATGTCTTCATTCGACGTGATCTTTCTTGGTGGCGGACCGGCCGGCTATGTCGGCGCCATCCGCTGTGCGCAGCTCGGCCTCAACGTTGGCGTCGTCGAGCGCGAAGGACTCGGCGGCACCTGCGTCCTTTGGGGCTGCATTCCGGCCAAGGCGCTGCTCGAAGCCGCGTCACTCGCAGAGAAGATGAAGAAAGCACCGGCTTTTGGTGTAACTCCAGGCGAAGTCAAACTGGATTACGGTGTTGCCATGAAGCGCTCCCGGGACGTGTCCGCCCAAAACTCGAAGGGCGTCGAGTTCCTCTTCAAGAAGAACAAAATCACCTGGATCAAAGGCACGGGGAAACTCACCGGCAAGAACACGGTGAGCGTGAAGTCCGCTGACGGCAAAGAGGAAAAGCACGACGCCAAGAAGGCTGTCGTCATCTGCACGGGATCGCGCGTGAAGGGCCTGCCGCAGGCCGGCCTCGAAGCAAACAAGAAGACCGTCATCACGTCGGACGAGGCGCTGATTCTCGACAAAGCGCCGAAGACGATGGCGATCGTCGGCGCCGGCGCAGTGGGCAGCGAGTTCGCAGACGTATTCGCCGCATTCGGATCGCAGGTATCGCTCATCGAGGTGATGCCGAACATCCTCCCGGTCGAAGACATCGACTCTTCCAAGGAAGTCGAGCGCGCTTTCAAGAAACGGAAGATCGACGTGCTCACCGGCGCCAAGATCTCCAACGTCAAAGTCGGCAAGGACTCTGTGTCGATGTCGGTGGAGTCCGGGGGCGCGAAAGCGGACCTCAAGGTGGATGTCGTCCTCGTCGCCGCCGGCCGCGCGCCCAACATCGAGGACATCGGACTCAAGGAGTTGAACGTCGCGATGACCGACCGCGGGTTCATCAAGATCAACGAGAAGATGCAAACCAACGTCGCCGGCGTGTACGCCATCGGTGACGTCGCCGGTCCGCCGATGCTGGCCCACAAGGGCGAGCGCGAGGGCATCATCGCGGCTGAGACGATCGCGGGCCACAAGGCGCAGGTGCTGGACTACACCAACATCCCGGGCGCGACGTATTGCCACCCCGAGGTCGCTTCGGTGGGACTCACCGAGCAGCAGTGCAAGGACAAGAAGCTCGACTACAAGGTCGGCAAGTTCCCGTTCATGGCATCGGGCCGCGCCCGCACGTCGGGTGAGACCGAGGGCTTCGTGAAGATCATTCGCGGCGCCAAGTACGGCGAAATCCTCGGTGCGCACATCGTCGGCGCGCACGCGACGGAGATGATCCACGAACTCGTCATCGCCCGCACCAACGAGTACACGGTGGAAGAAGTGGAACTCGCTGTCCACGCCCACCCGACGCTGTCCGAGGCTGTTTCGGAAGCCGCTCTCGACTCGCTGGGCAGGGTCCTTCAGGCGTAAGAAGGACTGCGACAAATCCGCCGCCGAAGGACGGCGGCCGAGCACGTCAATCGGGGCGGCGTAGCCGCCCCGCCGAGAACGTCAGTTCAGGCGCCGAGAACTTCAGTTCTTGAGACGCCCGCACATCACCTCGCACAGGCGCATCACCTGGGAGTCCGCGTGCGAGTAATGCACGAACTGCCCCTCCTTGCGACGCTTCACGAGGCCGGTGGCCGTCAACACCTGCAGGTGCCGGGACAGGTTGGCTTGGTTCAAACCGGTACCCTCCTCCAGCTCGCCGACACATCGCTCGCCGTCGCACAGCGCCTGGAGAATGCGCAGGCGCGCCGGCTCGCCCAGCGCCTTGAAGCGCTCGGCCACCAACCCGAGTGTCACCTCCGTCATCGAAACGCGGCGCATAGTGTAGGGGTTTGTGTCGATCGAATCGGGGACTACCCGACTTCCGTTTTATATGAGTACATAGTAATATACTCATGCACATCGCGCAAGACGCGCGATGGCATTCCCGGAGCATCAACCATGTCAGCCAAATCGTTCGTGAATGAAGGCGGCGTCGATCGCGGCCTTCGCGCTGTCCTCGGCCTCGCCATTCTGTCGCTTGCGTTCGTGGGTCCCCAGACGCCCTGGGGGTATCTGGGCCTCATTCCCCTCCTGACGGCCGCCGTTGGCTTCTGCCCCGCGTATGCACTGCTGGGCATCAACACGTGCGGCATAAAGAGCGAGCGATGAGTCACGAATCGAAACCAGCGCCGCGGTTTCGCGGCGCTCCTGTGGACGTCGTCGTCGATGTCCGTAGCCACATCGAGTTTTGGCTCGGCCATCTGCCGGGAGCCATCTGTGTTCCGGTGACCAGCCTGCCGGAGGGACTGGCGAAGCACGACGGGGTGACACCCGACAGCCGCATCGTCGTGTACTGCGCCAGCGGCAACCGGTCGGCATCGGCCGCCACTATGCTCCGGACCGCCGGCTATCGGCGAGTAGTGGATGGAGGCGGCTTCGCTGCAGCCAGTGAACACTTCACGCCGGTGGCGGAGTGACGTTCCCGTGGAGATGACATTCACGTTCCCCGGCGGCGCACGCGTGGACGGTCACGTCGGATCGTTCGTGATCCCCACGGACCAGCCCCCGGACGCCACCGCACCGTCGCCGTTCACGTTGTTCCTGGCGTCTATCGGCGCGTGCGCCGGTGTGTACGTGCAGGCCTTCTGCCGCCGGCGCGGTATCCCGATGGACGGAATTCGCATCGTCCAGCGGAACGTGACGGGCCCGAACGGCATGGTGGAGCGCGTCGAGCTGACGCTCGATTTGCCGGCGAGCTTTCCGGAGCGCTATCGCGAGGCCGTGACTCGCGCGGCGGATCAGTGCACGGTGAAGCAGCATCTCGAACTGCCGCCGCACATAGTTATTCGGGCCACTGCACCAGAGCCCGCCGCTGAGGCACTCGTTCTGACGTAAACAGCGCGCGGGATCGACGTAGCTTGAATGCGATGCCGGCTGACCGCGAACTGCTTGTCGTCGACCTGGGCACGATGCCTTACCTCGAGGCGCTGGAGCTTCAACGCTCGGCGGCTCGCGCGCGCATCGACGGCCGCCTCGACCAGGATCTTCTGCTTTTCGTGGAGCACCCGCCGGTCGTGACGCTGGGCCGTTCCTCCAACAACGCGAACCTGCTGGTCGACAACGCCGGCCTCGCGGCTCGCGGCATCGAGCTGCACGAGGTCGAGCGCGGCGGCAACGTCACGTTCCACGGGCCCGGACAGCTCGTCGGCTACCCCATCATCGACCTCAAGCGCCACAAACAGGACCTGCACTGGTACCTGCGCCAAGTGGAGGGGGTGTTGATTCAGGCGTTGTCCCGGTTCGGGATCGCGAGCGACCGCGTACCGAAATTCACCGGCGTGTGGACCAGTGGCCGCAAGATCGCGTCCATTGGCGTGCACGCGCGTGACTGGGTCACGTGGCACGGGTTTGCGCTCAACGTCACGACGGACCTCTCGTACTTCGACGTCATGGTGCCGTGCGGCATTCCCGAAGTCCGGATGACGAGCATCGAGCGTGAACTGGCCGATCGCAATGACGGCACGAGCCTCATGACGTCACCGGCACTCGCTGCCGATGCGCGCGCTGCGGTTGTCTCAGCCATGTCGAAGGGGTTCAGCCTGATGCCTCGCACCCTCGAACCCGGCGCAATCGAGGCGATAGTCCACGACAAATCGGCCGCGTAGCGGCCGCCTGCGCTCGACCAGGCGTCGAACTGCATCAACGCGGTGTCCATTGGCAGGTGGAAGGCGCCGAAGATTGTGACAGGACATTGCCGCGCGCTGGCTGGCGGACAAGCAAGCGTCTGGAACGCCGCAGGGAACTCGCTGACCCCTGCCGTGCCAGATCGTGATATGTCTTGACATACGCACCTCATGTGTCTAGACATACGGCATGCCGAAGCACACCACCGTCCGCCTAAACCCTGCCCTGACCCACAAAGCCAAGGCCTACGCCCGCGCGAACAAACTCACGTTCACCGCGGTCATGGAGCGCGCCCTCGCGCAGTATCTCGCGCAACCATTATCGGCCCGCATGCGAAAGCGCATCCACCTGCCCAGCTCGGGCACCGGCGGAGTGCTGCCCGGCGTGGACATCAACAACAACGCCAAACTCCTCGACATCATGGACGGCATCGTTGATCCTGATTGACGTCAACATCCTGGTCAACGCGCGCAGGAAAGACGCCAGTCGTCACGCGGAGTACCGCGAGTGGCTGGCCGATGCGCTCGGCAGCGCCGAACCCGTCGCCGTGGCTTCCCAATCCCTGGCCGCCGTCGTTCGGATCCTCTCGCACCGCGGCATCTGGAAAGACCCGCTCACCCTCCGCGAGTGCCTGGACTACGCGGATCTTCTTCGCACCACGCCACAGACTCTGATCGTGGAGCCTGGCGAACGCCATTGGGAGGTCTTTGCCCGCCTCTGCCGTGACGCCGCGGTGCATGGGAACCTCGTCATGGACGCGTGGCTCGCGGCGCTGGCCATCGAGCACGATTGCACTCTCGTCACCAGCGACAAAGACTTCGCGCGCTTCGGCGGCCTCAAGTGGCGTCACCCGCTGCCCGCCTGACGACGCGCTAGGTTGACGCTGTGGCCAAGGACGACCTCCGCATCTACCCACGCCGAGAGCGCGAGGTCAGCGCAACGACGCGCGACCTGAGCGCTGAGCTCAACCCGGAGCAACTCGCGGCGGCCACGTTCGGCAATGGCCCGCTGCTGATCATTGCGGGTGCCGGCACGGGCAAGACGCGCACGCTGGTCTATCGCGTCGCACACTTGATCGACACCGGCGTTTCGCCGGACAGGATCCTGCTGCTCACCTTCACGCGTCGCGCTGCGCAGGAGATGTTGAGCCGCGCCGAACGCATCGCAGGATCAGCAACGAGCAAGGTCCATGGCGGCACGTTCCATGGCACGGGACACAAGCTGCTTCGCCAGTTTGGCAAGCACGCCGGCCTGCCGTCCGAGTTCTCGATCATGGACCAAGGCGATGCCGTGGACCTCATGGGCATCGGCCGCGCGGCGATCGGCGCCGGCAAGAAGGAAAAGCGATTCCCCAAGAAGGAGACGCTGCACTGGCTGTACTCGACGCACGTGAACACGGGGAAGTCCATCGAGGACATCCTGCACGAGGGTGCGCCGCAGTTCCTGGACCACGTGCCCGAGATCACGCGCGTCTTCGCCGAGTACGTGAGCCGCAAGCAGGAGCGCAACCTGCTCGACTACGACGACCTGTTGCTGTGCTGGGCCCTGATGCTGGAGCACTCGCCTGATCTCGCAGGCAAGGTCTCGGCGAAGTACGACCACGTTCTCGTCGACGAGTATCAGGACACCAACGAGATCCAGAGCCGCATCCTGCGCGGCATGTGCCGCTCGCACAAGAACATCACGGTCGTAGGCGACGACGCGCAGAGCATCTATTCGTTCCGCGGCGCCACGCAGCGCAACATCCTGGACTTCCCCAAGCACTTTCAGGGCACGCGCATCGTGACACTGGAGCAGAACTACCGCTCCACGCAGCCCATCCTCGATGTCACCAACTCGGTGATCTCGCGCTCGCCGGAGCGCTACACCAAGGACCTCTGGACGGACAGATCGGGAGGCGAGCGGCCGTGGCTCGTGACCCTCAAGGACGAGCACGAACAGACGCGTTTCGTCGTGGACCGCATTCTGGAACTGCACGAGGAAGGCATTCCGCTCAAGGAGATCTCCGTGCTCTTCCGCGCCGGTTACATGTCGGCCGATCTCGAGATCGAGTTGGTGAACCGGAACATTCCGTTCGAGAAATGGGGCGGGCTCAAGTTCCTCGAGGCCGCGCACGTGAAGGACGTGATCGCGTTCCTGCGCGTGATCGACAACCCGCGCGACGAAGTGAGTTGGTACCGCGTCCTGATGCTCATGCCTGGCGTCGGCGACACGACTGCCCGCTCCATCATGACCACCATGGCCGAGCGCGCGTGGGACACGGACGCGCTGACGCACTGGACGGCGCCGCCACGCGCACGCGACGCGCACAAGGCGTTGTCGCAGTTGTTGCGCCGGCTGCGCGGGCTGGCCCGCGCTGACGCGCCGGCACCCGAGCACAGCGTTGCAGCCGAGATCGATCTCATCCGCGGACTGTATGACAGCTTGCTGCGAGACAAATACGACAGGCCCGAGCCACGCCTGGCCGACCTCGATCAGCTCCGCGTCATCGCGAGCGGATTCCCTTCCCGCTCGGTGTTCCTCTCGACCATCGCGCTCGAGCCGCCGCAGTCAACGCAGGATCTCGCCGAGGGCTCAAGCGACGAGGACGACGATGCGGTGGTGCTGAGCACGGCACACAGCGCCAAGGGCAAGGAATGGGATGTCACGTTCGTCATCTGGGCCGTGGACGGCTACTTCCCGATGTCGCGCGCGACCGAGGACCCGGACGAACTCGAGGAAGAGCGGCGCTTGATGTACGTCGCGATGACGCGGGCCCGGAACCACCTCGCGGTGACATACCCGATCAACGTCTACTCCACGCGCCGCGGCGCGGACTACTCGATCGACCAGATGTCGCGGTTCCTGCACCACGACGCCCGCGCCCTCATGCAGCGCGTCGTCGTGGAATCACCGGACGACATGCCCCGCCCGGAACCAGCCGCGCCCTCAGCGCCTGTGGACCTCATGGCGCTGCTGCGCGGACGGTTCAAGTCCGACGAACCGCGCGACTCGGCTCGCTGACAACGATGCCGGGACCTCGGTTGATCGGACTGCCCTACGACGCGAGTTCATCGTTTCTCAGAGGCTCTGCCGAAGCCCCTCCGCTGATTCGCGAGGCCCTGAGATCAACGGCTGGCAATTCATTCACCGAGGACCTGCAGGATATCCATGCACCCGGTGGACTCAGCGATGCGGGCGACGCCAAGTTCGGCGCGGGTGACGATCCTCGCGCAATCATCGAAGCCGCGATAGCGCGCGTGCTGGCCGATGGCGCGATTCCCATCGCGCTTGGCGGCGACCACTCGGTCACCTATCCGATCCTCCGTGCCGTCGCCCGCGCGCACTCGGATCTCACGATCCTCCACATCGACGCGCACGCGGACCTCTATCCCGAGTTCGAGGGCGACCGGTATTCGCACGCCTGTCCGTTCGCGCGCATCATGGAAGAGTCGCTGGCCAAGCGGTTGGTGCAGGTTGGCATTCGCACCCTGACGCCGATTCAGCGTCAGCAGGCGACCAAGTACCCGGTCGAGATCATCGACATGCGCGCGTGGGAGACCAACAAACGCCCGACACTCGCTGCGCCTGTTTACATCTCGATCGACCTCGACGGAATCGACCCCGCATTTGCACCAGGGGTATCACACCGCGAGCCGGGCGGCCTCTCCGTCCGCGACGTGATCAGCCTCGTGCAGAACGTTCCGGGCCCGCTCGTTGGCGCGGACGTCGTTGAGTACAACCCGCGTCAGGATCTTGGCGGAGTGACAGCACACGTCGCAGCGAAACTGGTGAAAGAACTGGCCAGTCGCATGATGTGAGGTAACGCCTGACGACCGACCCCTCGGCTCAAGGGGCGTCATGAAATGACGGAATGATTGGAAATGACGGAAAACAACAGAGAAGATTGTTGTGTCTGTCATTTCCGCACTTTCCGTCGATTCACAGCAGCCCTAGAGCCGAGGGGCTTGGGACAGCCAGCGCCTCAATCCGTCGAACGGTTGTTTGGGCTCAGCTTTCGCCAAGGCGATGACGCGCTCAATTGTCTTTCGAATGTCTCGGTTCTCGCGCACAAAAACCGAGTCGAAGAGCGCCAAATCAGTCTGATAGATGCGACCAGCGAGTACGGCTGCATTGTCGAGCTTCAGGCGTTCCAGATAGCGCGGCGACACGGTGCGCAACGCCGGCGCCAAGCGGTGCACCATGTGGCTCTTGGCAGCCCGGTACACGCTGTCGCGTAACGCCAAACGCGTTGGCTTGGCAGAGTCTCCCGGATGCGCCTTGAAGATCGAGTCGACGTCGACGTAGAGCCGCCGCCAGAATCCGGCCAGCACCTTCTCATCCGACCAGCGCGCGTCCGCCTCAACCGCAGCCCCAACGCTGCCGCGTTTCCGGAAGAACTCTGCTGACCCGCGCGCCCCCACGAAGTTCGCAAACGACTCGTTGAACTCGGCCTGGCCGCTGGCGTAGAACTCGTTGTGCAGCAGCTCGTGAATGACCGTGTTCGCGAGGTGCAGTGAATCCGCGCGCAATGTTGTCGACAGCAATGGATCGTTGAACCAGCCCAGCGTGCTGAACGCGGACGCGGGACGCAGCTCGGTGTCGAATCCGTTCTCGCGGAACCGCGCCTCTTCGCGCCGCGCCGCGTCGAAATCGAACCAGCCCTTGTACGGCACGCGCCCGACGATCGGGAACCACCACCGATAGAACTGCAGCCGGTCCTGATACGCCGCCGAGAGCACCAACACCAGCGTGTCGCTGTTGAGCTGCGAGAACATCGTGAAGCTCTTGCCGGCGTCGAGCCCGAGCACTGAATCGGCGTACGTGCGCGCTGCCAGGACAACCTGCAGCTTGGCGTGCTGCGTCGGTGTCAGTGACTTGTCGGCATCCATCATCGAGATCCACTTCCGGCGCCGCAGAATGGACGCCTCTTCCCAGGCTGCCCGCGTGAGGTAGCGACCGGTTGGAAACAATGACAAGAACGCAAGTCCCAAGCCGAGAGTGGCCAGCGCAACGCTGACCGCCGCTCGGCGGAGCCTCACCCAGCGCTTAGGTTTTGTCTCGTGAGCTTCGTCCATCTCCACTGTCACTCGGAATTCTCCCTTCTGGACGGAGCGAATCGGGTCGACGACCTGATCCGCCGCGCCAAGGAATTCGAGCAGCCCGCGCTGGCCATTACCGACCACGGCAATCTGCACGCCGCGTGGACGTTCCAGGAGCACGCAAAAGCCGCGGGAATCAAACCGATCATTGGCATGGAAGCGTACGTCGCGCCCGGTGACCGGCGCCAGCGCGGACGCTCGGCCACGGGCGGCAAGCCGTACTACCACCTGGTGCTCCTGGCCCGCGACGCAGTCGGCTACAAGAACCTCGTGAAGCTCTCATCGTTGGGATACACCGAAGGGTTCTATACGCGCCCGCGCGTCGACCGCGAACTGCTCGAGAAATACTCCGAAGGCATCATCGTCTCGTCGGCGTGCATGGCCGGCGAAGTCGCGACGCACCTGCTCGCTGACAACGACGCTGCCGCGCGCGAGGCGGCCGCGTGGTACGCCAACGTCTTCAAGGACCGGTACTACCTCGAAGTGCAGGCGCACAACTCCGAGGGCCAGGCGAAGCTCAACGAGCGGATCTTCAAGCTTTCTATGGACTTGGGGCTGCCTGTTGTGGCGACAAATGATGCGCACTTTTTGGGCAAGCAGGACCACGACGCCCACGACGTGCTGCTGTGCATCGGACTCGGCAAGGATCGCAGCGATCGCGATCGCATGAAGTACGACACCGGCTTGTACTTCAAGTCGGCGAATGAGATCGCATCTGCGTTCCCCGACCGGCCTGACGTGCTCACGAACACGCTCGCCATCGCAGACCAGGTGTCGGTGGAGTTTGAAAAGAAGTACCACCTGCCGTCGTTCCCGCTGCCGCCTGAGGCCAAGAGCGAGAATGACTTGCTCACGAAGCTGGCAGCCGAAGGCGCCAAGGCCCGCTATGGCAATCCGCTGCCAGTCCACGTGCAGGAGCGGCTCGACTACGAACTCGGCGTCATCACCAAAACCGGATACGCCGGCTACTTCCTTATCGTCGCCGACTTCATCAGCAACGCGCGTGGCAAGGGAATTCCGGTCGGGCCGGGCCGAGGTTCGGCGGCAGGATCGCTGGTCGCGTACTCGCTCAAGATCACCAACGTCGATCCGCTGCACTTCGACCTGCTGTTCGAGCGGTTCCTGAACCCCGAACGCATCTCGATGCCGGACGTGGACGTGGACTTCTGCTTCGAACGCCGTGGCGAAGTCATCGAGTACGTGCGCCAGAAGTACGGCCGCGATTCGGTGTGCCAGATCGTGACGTTCGGAACGCTCAAGTCGCGCGCCGCCATCAAGGACGTGGGCCGCGTGCTCGGATTCACGCCCGTGGAGACGGACGCACTGGCGAAGCTCGTCCCCAACCAGCCCAACTTCTCGCTCACGGTGAAGGACGCCATCGAGCAGGTGCCCGAGGTCAAGAAGTTCTACGAGAACGACAATCGCTATCGCCAGTTGCTGGACTACGCGATCGCGCTGGAAGGCCTGAGCCGCCACACGGGCATACACGCGGCGGGCGTCGTCATCGCGCCAGGCCCTGTGCAGGACTACGTGCCGATCTGCACGCAAACGTCCAAGGGATCGGGCGGAGACAAAGAGGGCGAGCAGGTGGTGGTGAGCCAGTACGACATGAACGGCCTCGAAAAGGCCGGCATGCTCAAAATGGACTTCCTCGGCCTCACCACGCTCACGGTCATCCACGACGCGCTCACGATGATCTCCGAGCGTCGCGGAGAGACGCTCGACCTGGACGCATTGTCCCTCGAGGATCCCGACGTGTACCGGATGCTCCGCGCCGGACGCACCGTCGGCGTATTCCAGTTCGAGTCTCCGCTGGCAACGGACATGCTGCGTGGCATGCGCTGCGATCGCTTTGACGACCTCGTGGCGTCCAACGCGTTGATGCGGCCCGGTCCGCTCGACGCTGGCATGCATCGCGTCTACCAGCGCCGCAAGAAAGGCGAGGAGGCGGTCTCGTACGCCCTGCCCGAGCTCGAAGCCATCCTCAAGCCAACCTACGGCGTCATCACCTATCAGGAGCAGGTGATGCGAATCGCGCAGCAGTTGGCCGGCATCTCGCTCGCCGAAGCCGACGTGCTGCGTAAAGCCGTGGGCAAGAAGGACGACGCACTGATCCGCAAGGAACTCGAGAAATTCGTCAACAAGTCCGTCGCGCGCGGTTTCAACTCCAACGTCATTCGCGAACTCTCAGCGCAGATCGAGACGTTCGGCCGCTATGGCTTCAACAAGTCGCACTCGGTGGCGTACTCGGTCATCTCGTACCACACCGCGTGGCTCAAGACGCACTACGCGCCCGAGTTCATGGCGGCGCTGTTGTCGTCATCCATCGGCGACACGGACAACGTCGTGAAGTACATCGCCGAAGCGCGCGAACTGGACCTCGAGGTCTTGGCTCCCGACGTCAACGAATCCGGCTACAAGTTCACCGTCGTCGGCGAGAAGCGCCTGCGCTTCGGGCTCGGCGCCATCCGCAACGTGGGACACGCGGCCATCGACTCGATGATCGCCGCGCGTCAGCAGAAACCGTTTGCCGACCTGTTCGACCTGTGCGAGCGCGTGGACCTGCGGATGTGCAACAAGCGCGTTTTCGAAGCGCTCATCGCGTCCGGCGCGCTGGACTCACTCGGCGGCGAGCGGGCGCAACTGTGGGCGATTCTCGACACCGCACTGCACGAAGCCTCGCTGCGTCAGCAGGAGAAGGAGAGCGGCCAAGTCTCGCTGTTCGGAGACGCGACGTCTGCGCCAGCGGCAGCCGGCAGTAACGAAGCACCAAGCACGAAGCACCTCTTGCCGAACATTGCGCCGTGGTCGGAGGCAGACAGGCTGAGCAAGGAGAAGGAGATCCTGGGGTTCTACATCTCCGGCCATCCGCTCCAACCGTATCAACTTGAGTGCGAACTCTTCGCGTCTCATCAGGTGTCCCAGCTTGGTCCCTGGAGCAGCGAGCCGATGGCGCTCGGCGTCGTCATCACCACGATCAAGAAGCAGGTGAGCAAGCGCTCAGGCTCCGAGTTTGCGCGGCTCACGGTCGAGGATTTCTCGGGCTCGACAGAAGTGCTGATCTTCCCCGAGAAGTGGAACGCTATCGGGGCGCGCATCCGCAGCGACATCCCCGTGCTCATCAAGGGTGGCTACTCCAAGCGTGACCGGGACGTCGAGACGCCCACGTTCATCGTGGAATCAGTGACGCCGTTCTCCGAGATCACCGTGTCGGGCGACGTCGGAATCGCCATCACGCTCGGCGGGGGTGCCGAAGTCACGCGGGAGGTCCTCAAGGATGTCCGCGCCGTGATCGAGGCGCACTCCGCAGCCGGCTCAGGGGCGCCGCCCCTCGAAGTTCGTTGGCGCGACGGGAACGGCGGGACGCGCCTCCGGTCCAAGTCCCTGCGCGCCTCCAAAGCGGCCCTGAGCGAGCTGCGGGCCCTCCTCGGCCCTGACCGGGTAGATCTCGTCCGGGTGGGTCCCAGCGCGTAGGTTTGGGGATGGCCACGGCCAACCTGGACTTTGAAAGACCGCTGCTGGAGCTCGAGAAACAGATAGAAGAGCTCCGGAAGACGGCGGGCGACAGTCAACTCAATGTCGCGGAAGAACTTGCGCCCTTGGAGCGCAAACTTGCCGAATTGCGCCGGGAGGTCTACCGCGACCTCACGCCGTTGCAGCGCGTGCAGGTGGCCAGATCAAACAAGCGCCCGTTGTCAGAGGACTATTTCAGGCTCGTCTTCACCGACTTCGTCGAGCTGCACGGCGACCGGCTCTTCCGGGAGGATGCCGCGATCATGGGCGGATGGGCGCGCTTGGATGGCGACACCGTCATGGTCATCGGCCACCAGCGTGGTCGCGACACCAAGGAGAATCTCAAGCGCAACTTCGGCATGCCCCACCCCGAGGGCTACCGTAAGGCGCTTCGCCTCATGAAGCTGGCGGAGAAGTTCCACGTTCCGGTTCTGACGTTCATCGACACTCCGGGCGCGTGGGCAGGCTTGGGCGCCGAGGAGCGTGGGCAGTCCGAAGCCATCGCGCACAACCTGTTCGAGATGAGCCGGCTCCAAGTGCCGATCGTCGCGACGATTATCGGTGAGGGCGGCTCGGGCGGCGCGCTGGCCTTGGGCGTCGCCGACCGTGTCATGATGATGGAGAACTCGGTCTACTCGGTCATCACGGTCGAGGGGTGCGCTGCTATTCTATGGAAGGACGGCAAGAGCCCCGAGATGCGCGAAAAGGCGGCGAACGCGCTTCGCATCACAGCGCCTGACCTGTTCGAACTCAAAGTGATCGACCACATCATCCCCGAGCCGGCGGGCGGGGCGCAAGTGGATCATCAGGCTGCCTCGGCCAACCTGCACGACGCGCTCGTGAAGCAGCTGGACGATCTCAGACGCTACAAGCCGGACAAGTTGGTCCGTCGGCGCCGCGAGAAATTCTTGAGAATGGGAAAATTCCTTGAGTAGGAAGGAGGAAGGCGGAAGGAGGAAGGAGGCCCCACTGCCTCACCCCTCCTCCTTCCTCCTTCCTCCTTCCTCCTTCCTATGCTGATAGAAGTCGAATTCAAAGGAAACCGCAGGGAGTTCTACGTCTGGGAAGCCGAAGAGGCCCCGGCGTTGAACACGCATGTCATCGTCGAGGTGGACCGCGGCGAGGACCTTGGGCGCGTGCACGCCATCGGCGAGATGGCGCTCAAGCGCAACGCCGGTGTGCCACACCGCACGGGCGCTGCCGGCCCCCAGCGCAAAGCACGCCGCATCGCCTCGCGCGACGACCTGCGTCGGCATGACGGCATCCGCGAGCAGGACGACGAGGCGCGTCGCAAAGCGCAGGAACGCGTGAAGGCCAACTCGCTCGTGATGAAGATCTCGGACGCCGAGTGGCAGTGGGACCGCAAGAAACTGACGTTCTACTTCACGGCGGAAAAGCGCGTCGACTTTCGCACCTTGGTCCGCGAACTGGCTGCGTCATTCCGCGCGCGCATCGAGCTCAAACAGATTGGCGTGCGCGACGAGGCCAAGCGACTGGACGGCATCGGCCGCTGCGGCCGCCAGTATTGCTCCGCCGCGTGGCTGCCGGACCTTCGTCCCGTAAGCCTGGGCGTCGCCAAGGACCAGCGTCTCTCGCTCAACCCGACGCAGATCTCCGGCGCGTGCGGCCGGCTCATGTGTTCACTGCGCTACGAGCACGAGTACTACGTGCGCGCGCGCAAGCGATTCCCTAAGGAAGGCAAGGTCCTCAAGACAACCGTCGGCGAAGAGAAAGTCGTGGCCAACGACATCTTCCGTGAGCGCGTTGTGCTGCGCAACGCCGAGGGCGAAGCGCGGACGATACCGTTGGCGCAACTGCTCCAGGAGACCGGTGCTGCGCCGCAGCCAGCCGCGCCAGTCGAGCGCGACGAGGACGTGGTGGTCGCCGTCGAGGACTATCACGAGGAAGAGACGCAGCACCATGGCCAGTCGGCCTCATCCGAGACCGGCGTTGACGACGCGGACGATGAGACGCCCGACGCCGGTCAGGCGCCTGAGCCGCGCGCCGACGGGCAGCAGGGCGATCGCCGCCCGCCACGTCGCCGTGGCCGCCGCGGTGGACGACGCAATCGCGGCAAGCGTGGAGGCGGCGGCGCGGAGGGCGGCACGCCCAGCGCTCCTCCCGGAGCCCCCGCGTGAACCGGTTCTATCTCACCACTGCGATCGATTACTCGAACGGCGATCCACACATCGGTCACGCGTATGAGAAGATCGGCGCGGACGCGATTGCCAGATTTCGCCGGCTGTGCGGTGACGACGTCCACTTCCTCATTGGAATGGACGAGCACGGGCAGAAAGTGGCGCAGGCTGCCACCGAGCGCGGTGTGACCCCGCAACAACAAGTCGACGAGATCGCCGCCCGCTTCGAAGCCATGTGGAAGACGCTCGGCATTTCGCACGACGTGTTCATGCGCACCACGAGCGACACGCACAAATCCGGCGTGCGCGCGCTCATCAAACGCATCTTCGACAGCAGCCCGGACGACTTCTACGAGCGTTCCTACAAGGGGCGCTACTGCGTGGGCTGCGAGTCGTTCAAGCAGGACGCCGAGATCGTGGGAGACAAATGTTCGATCCATCCCACGCGCACCCTGGAATGGGTAGAGGAGCGCAACTGGTTCTTCCGCCTCAGCAAGTACGCTGAGTTCCTGAAACGGCTCTACGCCGATCGGCCTGACTTCATTCAGCCGGAATCGCGCCGAAACGAAATGCTCTCGGTCATCGAGGGCGGACTCGAGGACATTTCCGCCAGCCGGTCGCGCTTTACCTGGGGCGTGCCGTTCCCGGCGCCGCTGTCGAACGGCGAGATGCAGACGACCTACGTGTGGTTCGACGCCCTGCCCAACTACCTCACTGCCACCGGCTTTCCGAAAGCCGGCTACAAGGATCTCTGGCCGGCACAGTTGCACGTGATTGGCAAGGACATCACTCGCTTTCACGCCATTATCTGGCCGGCGATGCTCCAAGCCGCAGAGCTGTCACTTCCCGAGCGCGTGTGGTCACACGGGTTCGTGTTGTTCAGCGGTGAGCGCTTCAGCAAGTCCGCTGGCTCACGCGTCGATCTCGCTGAGGCCGTCGTCAAGTACGGACCGGATGCGCTGCGGTATTTCCTCCTGCGCGAGGTGCCGTTCGACACGGACGGCAATTTCTCGTGGGAGCGCTTCGATGAGGTTTACAACTCCGAGCTGGCCAACAGCTGGGGGAATCTCGTGAGCCGCGCAGTCGCGATGGTCGAGAAGTACTGCGAGTCCGTGGTGCCGCCGTCGCAGCACACAGACCTCGACAAGTCAGACGCCGCCGCCGCCGTCGCCTATCGTTCCGCGCTGGACGGAAGCCGCGGATATCTGCCGCACGAAGCCATCAAGCAGGTCATGGCCTGCGTCGCGCGGGGAAACGAATTCGTGCAGACGTCGCAACCGTGGGCGCTGTCCAAGTCGCCCGAATCGCGAGACCAGCTGGACGATGTGCTCGGCACGTTGATCCGGGCGCTGGCCCGGCAGTGCGTGTTGCTCCACCCCTTCGTGCCTGGCAAGGCACAGGAGGCCTGGGAGCAGCTCGGCGGGCCGGGCCGCGTCGAGTCGCAGCGCCTCGCAGCGCTGAGCACACTCGACGCGAACGGCTGGCGCGTCAAGAAAGGCGCGCCGCTCTTCCCGAAAGCGGAGACCAAGCCGGTGTCATCCTGAGCGCAGCGAAGGATCTCCTCAGTTGTCAGGAGGTGCGTAGCTGCGCACAGGACCACCCATAAGGCGTGTTGTTTTAGTACAACAAAGGCACATACGC
>JANNRQ010000084.1:0-9252 GCA_031401495.1 Gemmatimonadota bacterium | reverse complement strand
GACCCGCGCCAAGGACCGGCTCGTGATGACCCGCAGCGCCACGCGCGGCGGCAAGGTCACCGGAGGAACTCAGTTCCTCGACGAGATGGGGCTCACTTTGCAATCGCCTTAATAAAGGCGCTCGCCGCCGGCGGTCCCGATCCGATCCCGTGATCGTGCTTGAAGTAGACGTACACGTCCTTCCACTTGAGCGCCTTGATCTTCCTGGCCCAGGCCACGATTTCACCGGGCGTGTAGTCCAGCTTGTGCAACCGCACATAGCCCCAATTCGCAGTCACCTCCGCCGGTGACGCGAAGTCGTCCTGCTCGATCACCACCATCGGGATCGCGAACTCCCTGAGCACCGCATAGACATCCGGAACGAACCAGCTTCCGTTCCGGAACTCGATCGCGTACTTGCCGTCGCGGGGCAGGTGGGCCACGAAGGCCTTCAGCCGATCGAGGTCCAGCTTGAGGTTCGGCGGTAGCTGAAAGAGCACCGGCCCCAACTTGTCGCCAAGCACGGCAATGGTCTTGAGCAAGTAATCCACGTGCTCCGCAGACTCCACCTTGAGCCGCGTGTGGTGCGTGATGCGTTGGCTCGCCTTGATGGAAAAGGTAAACCCAGCCGGCACCTTCTTCGCCCAATCGAGCAGCACCGACTCCTTGGGCATCCGGTAGAACGTGTTGTTGATCTCGACGGTGGAGAAACGCGTGGCGTAATACACCAGCATTTCCTTGTCGGTCAGGTCATCCGGATAGAACGGCCCCTTCCACTCCTTGAAGGCGAAGCCGCTGGTGCCTGCGATGACGTTCATGCGCCGAAAGATGTCATCCCGAGTGAGCGACGCGAGCGAGGGATCCGCACTTCGACCTGCAGATCCCTCGCTTCGCTCGGGATGACTTACTGCCTCACCAGGATCAGGAACCGCGACGCCGCCCAAAACTCATCCGGCTTCGCGATCTTGAGATGTCCCTTGAACGTGTTGCCGTCGCGCGCCTGCACCTCGGCCGCATCCAGGCCCTGCCGCGAAACCAGCCGATAGCGCTTGGTCGTGTCCGGCACTTCGATCATCTTTGCCTCGCGCTGATCAATGGCCGTGAACAACTCGGCGTTCAGCACACGGGCAGGCTGCAACGTCCGCCCGGCGCGCACGATCAGAAGATTGGCGCCGCCCTCCTTCACTATGATGCCTTTGGCGATCAACTCCTTCTCCGTGCCGATCACGTAGTACGCGCGGAAGTGCCGCGTACCAAGCGTCGAGATTTCGGTGCTCAAGCTGTCGAGTCGCGCCTGAAGGGTCTCGATCTGCACGCGTTGGCGTTCGATGGTGGACCCAAGGTCCGCGATCATCTGCGCGTCGTCGGCGATCTTCTGCGCCTGCGCCGCATTCTGCTCGCGCATCTGCGCGTTCGCAGTGTTCAGATCCGCTTCCTTCTTCTGCGCCTCCGCCAGCTGGTTGGCCGTGCTCTTGGCGCGGGCGACCAGCGCGTTCACGCGCTCCATCATTTCCTTGCGCGCCGCCACCTGATCCGCCAGCGGGCTCTCGGAACTAGTGCGCTTGTTGCGTGGCAGGCCCCTCACCGTCTTGATGGCGCTGTCCATTTGGCCCAGGAACGCGTCCGCGTCGAGCACCACGCGCGTGAGCGAGTCCTTTTGTGAATTGAGTTGGTTGGACAGTGACTGCGACTCGGTGAGCTGGGTCTGCAGGCTGTCGCCTCGTCTGACGGCCGACGGATCGCACGCGACCCCGAAGACGAGGAGCGATGCACATAGAAGCCGGATGGCTCGCGGGGTGGTTGTCATTCCTTAGGATACCCCGTGCGCTCACAGCGTGCCATCCTGCAGGTCTCCGCGCCATTCTACGGGTGCAGCACCATGACATCGCTCCTGCGGATTGACACAGTCTGTGCCGCGGCAGGGACTTGCGTGGTGCAGGTCACGAGTCGGGAAGCGTCGTAAGCTTATGACTTACAACCTACTACGCAGTTGAGGCCGCGTGGCACGACACTCGCTAGTTGATGCAACCAGGACGTCCCATTCCTGGAGATCGAAATGACTGCGATTCGCGTCACCGGCGCCCTGCTGGCCTTGGTGTTCGCATCTGCGTGTGGCGGCCGGCACCATCTGGAGCAGTACAACTTCGCCAACCGCGGCATTGCCCTTGTCTTCATCGAGGCGCCGTCGCCTGAACTACTGCACGGATGGTTCGATATCCGGCCGAGCGATAATGCCGTGCAGACCGTCGTCCGCGCCGGCGCCGCGGTCTACAAGGAAATCGAGGCGCGCAAAGCCGTCACCCGGTTCGACGATGCTGCCCGCCAGATCGACTTCCGCGACGAACTCGCCCGCCAGACTCTGGAACGCGCTTCGCGCTACCTGGGCACGCGGCGTGTCGAGAATCCCGACAGCGCCGAGTACTTGCTCGAAGTTCACCTGAAGAGCTTTGGCCTGGACGCGCGCTCCAACCATACGACCTACATGTTCACGCGCGCTGAGGCGGTGCTGCTGCATCGGCCCACGGGTCGCGAAATCTGGAGCGAGAGTCTGCGCGCCCGAGACCAAATGACGCCGTGGGTTTACGGCGGTGGAGTAGTGCCGAGCGCGGGAATTTCGGCGATTGCGCTCTCCACGGTTTCGACCGCCGACTTTCGGCGCGCCCTCGAGCAATTGGTCGATTTCACGAGCACCCTGATTACCAATGAACTCCGGGCGAAGCTCCGGGACGTGCGCGACTGAATGCGGGCGTCGTAAGTTGCAGGATGTCATCAGTCGACCGAGACTTCATCCTCCACCATTTCGCGTACCATCATTGGGCCTCAGACCGGGTCCTTGAGTCCGTCGCGGCGCTCAGCGTCGATCAGCTTGACGAGCCATGGGGCGGCAGCTTCAGGTCCGGCCGCGCGCTCCTGCACCACGTAGTAGGCGCCGAGTTCCTGTGGTGCGAACGCTGGAACGGGCGTTCCCCGAAAGGTTTTCCGGAATTTCCGGCCACCTGGTCCGGCCGGGACTACCTCAAGGAGTGGAAGAAGATCCGCGCCGAGCAGCATGAATACATGAGCGGGCTGTCGCGCGATCTGCTCATGGGCGACCTCACGTATCTGAATACCAAGAACGAGAAGTGGACGTACCGCCTCAGCGAGATCCTGATCCACGTCGTGAACCATGGCACATATCATCGGGGCCAGCTGACCCATCTGCTGCGGGACATGGGGCTGGCCGCACCGTCCACCGACTACATCCTGTGGATGGCCGAGCAGCGCGAATCCCGGACCTGAGCCGGAAACCCAACGGGGAATGGCCTCGTAGGGACGCTACACGACCGAACCGGGAGTCCGTTCCATGATCGCTGCCATTCTTCGGGTCATCGCCCTGAAACCGCTGCTCACGCTTGCGGTTTTCGGCATCCCGGTCCTGCTCCTGATCGCTGTGGGGCTGCTCACGATCATGGCGCTCAAGGTGCTGATCTTCGTGGTGCTGCCGATCGTGGTCGTCATCTGGGCGGCGCGGAAACTGTTCGGCCCCCCGAAAGCGGATTGAAGAGCCTGGTTCCTAGAGAACCACCGACCTCGGTGTGACACGGTAGCTGCTGGTCACATGCACCACGCTCTCAAACACCCGCGCTTCGATGAAGGCGCTCAGCAGATCCGGGTCGAGCATGCCGTCCTTGGCTTCCATGTTGAGGATGTCCAGCGCCCGCTCATAGGGCACCGCGCGCTTGTAGGGACGGTCCGTCGCCGTAAGGGCGTCGAAGATGTCCGAGATCGTCATCATGCGCGTCTGGACGTTGATCTTCTCTTCGCCGATGCGACGCGGGTAGCCCTTGCCGTTGAGCTTCTCGTGATGGCCCCACGCGATCTCGGGAATGTTCTTGAGCTCGCGCGTCCACGGGATCTGCTCCAGGAACCGGTGCGTGTGGTTCACGTGCGACTCGATCTGGCGGCGCTCTTCGTCGTCCAGGTTGCCCTTCCGGATCATCAGGAAACGCATCTCCTCGTCGCGTAGCAGCGGCCGCTCCACGCCGTCGAAGTCGATGTACGTGTGCTCGTTGATGTCCGCGAGCTCCTCGAAGCTGCCTTCGGGCATCACTGTTGGTTCGTTGGCGCGGACGATGTGGTCGAGGAAGCGCTGCAGCTCTTCGCGGCGTGAGTGGCGGATCTCGTTGAGCCGCGCGGTCGCGTCCTTGTAGTTCTTGTCGCCGTGCTGCATGAGGTAGTCGGCGCGTTCCTTCTCGTACTGCAGGTCCGCCGTTTGAATCAGGTACGCGAAGCGGTGGCGGATGATGTCCAGGTCCCACGGGTACAGCTTTTTCTGCTTCACCAGCACCTGCTCCTTCACGCCGACCTTGCCGAAGTCGTGCAGCAGGCTGGCGTAGCGGATTTCGCGCAGCTGCGCCATCGAAAACTTCGTCGAGCGGTACCGGCCGGCCCCGCCGCGGTCCACGGCAATGGCCAGCGACTCGGTGAGCGTCGCGACACGGCCTGAATGACCGGACGTCGTGGGGTCTCGCGACTCGATCGCGCCGACCGCCGCCTTCACAAAGCCCTCGAACAGTTTCTCGATGTCCTGGTACAGTGTTGAGTTTTCGATGGCGACCGCGGCCTGCGATGCCAGCGCGTTCACCAGCTCCACGGACCGCTGGTCGTACGGCTGTACCTCTTGTTCCACGACGGCCTCATTCGTCAGCATCGTGTCCGCGTGTTTCTTGCGGTTGATCAGCTGCAGCACGCCAACGATTTCGTCTTTGTGCGTGCGCATCGGCAACACCAGCATGGACTTGGTGAGGTAACCGAACCGCTCGTCAAAGCTGCGGCCGTGCTTGTAGGTGACGTCTTCCGGCATCGCGTAGACATCGGCGATCACCAGCGGCTGCCCAGTGGCGGCCACGTAGCCCGACAAGCTCGAGTGGTTCACCTCGACGGTGAACTCGGAGAAGGGCAGGTTGGGCAACGAGAAGTTCTGCGACAGCTTGAAGCGCAGTTTCTTTGGCGGACCGCCGCCATCTTCGCGTTCGGCCAGGTATAGCGAGCCCGCATCGCTATTGGTGATCCGGCGCGCCTGCGACAGGATCATCTCCAGCAGGATGTTGAGGTCACGCTCGTGCGAGAGAGCGACGCCAACCCGAGTCAGTTCGCTGAGTTCCTGCGAGCGGCGATCCTCTTGCTCTCGGATTGTTCGCTCGGCGTGCAGGCTCACCGCGTGGCGGAAGGCGCCGCGCAACTGCGTCATCACTACGCCCGTTGGCGCGTCACCGGCGATGAAGCTTGTCAGCAGGTCGCCGGGGAAGTCCTCCGTAGGCTCCGTCTCTCCAGCATTCCCGATGCCCACGATTGCGGCGACGGCGGCGAGCTTCTCGACGGACTCGCGCGCGCCGGCCAAGGGTTGCAGCAGGGTGCGGTCGAGCGCGATGACCGTCGGCCGGCGCTCGGCCGCGAGGGACTCGGGCGTCGGCAGCGCCGGGATTCGGCGAACCTCCACCTCGTCCTCGCGCCGGCCCAACGGCGCCGCGGAAATGGTTCGCCCTAAGGCGACAAGGAGCAGGGGCTTCACTACTGACACAGTATCGGCTGCGAACGCAAGAAGGTTTTGAGAAAGGAAGCGCCGGCGGACCTTTCGATCCGCCGGCGTCCGGTATGTCGTGCCGGTATACGACCCGGGAACTACCCGCCGTTCTTGGCCAAATGCGCCTTCGCAGGAGCGTAGTCCGGGAACTTGCTCACCACCTGCCTGAACAATTCCACGGCCTGCGTCTTGTTGCCCGCGTCGGATGCCTCGAGCGCCTTTGAATACAGCATCGCGGTGCGCATATCCATCTTCACCGGCTTGCTCGCGCTCTTCGTTGCCGCCGGCTTGCTGGCAGCTTGGGCTTTGGTCGCCGCCGGAGTCGCTTCTGTACGCGCATTCGCCGCCGGCGCGGTGCCGGTGCTGCCGGCCTCGCCAACGCGCAACGCGGGCAGCTTCATTTCGGTGTTGAGCTTGGTGGACAGCTCGCCGATCATGCCCAGCACGTCGTCACCCTTCGACGTGATCTTCACCGGATTGACGATCGCGCCTGTCTCGACGTTGGTCGCGCGACCCGTGAGGACAAAGCTGCCTCTGCCGTCGCTCATGAAGCCGCCATAGATCATGTACTGTGCGCCGATGATCTTGCCGAGCTTGATGGCCGTCTGCGGGTCCACGGTGCCCGCCTTCGTCATATTCTGCTCGGTGAGCAGGGCCTGAACGCGGTCGCGCTCCACGACGCGGACGTTGGGGTTCTGCGCCATGTCGTTGATGAGCAGCTCGGCGATTCCTTTGCCGACGCCGTCGTAATCCTTCGCATCCTTGCCGATCGAGTTGTTATCGAAGTACAGGACCGCGACAACCGGCTTGGCCTGGGCCTGAATCAGAGCCGGCATCAGCAGCGCCGCGGCCAGAGCGAGTACTCCCCTCGTGAAGCTTTTCATGAACCCCTCCCTGAAGTGTTGTCCAGCTAGACCGTCAACGTCATGCCTTCCGCCGCCGCCTCGATTTCGAGGTTCGCGCCGCGCTCTTTCACCAACTCCCGACACGCTTGGACTCGCAGGTCCAGCTCGTCGTCGGTTCGTTCCGGCTTGTGATGGAAGAGCACCAATTGCTCGACACCCGCCTCGATCGCCAACGCGATAGCGTCGTCGTAGGTGGAGTGACCCCACCCGCGATAGTGATCGTACTCTTCGTTTGTATAGGTCGTGTCGTGAATCAGGACTTTCGCGCCCTTGGAAAAGTCAACGAGCTTGCTGCGCCACCCGTCCGGCATCTCATACTTGCCGCCCGAGCCGAGTTCGTTGTCCGAGACGTAGACCATCGAGCTGCGCTCGCCGGATGTGCCGGTAAACCGATACCCCAGCGCACCTCCGGGGTGCTTCACGGGGAAAGCTGACACTTCGAATCCCGGACGGGTCTCGGTCTTGCCGTCCGAAATCGCAGAGAAATCGATGGTCGCGTCCAGCTCTTCGAATGTCACGGGGAATACCACCGGATTCATCTGATCGCGGACGATCCGGTCGATACTCCCTTCCAGCGTCTGGCTGCCCCAGATGGTGAAGTGGTTGCCACGCTGAAAAATCGGTGCGAAGAACGGGATGCCTTGAATGTGATCCCAGTGCGCGTGCGTCAGGAAGATGTCACCCTTGATCGGTGAGCCATTGGCCCGACTCAGCAGCGAGCGGCCCAGCTCTCGCATGCCGGTGCCAGCGTCCAGGATGATGAGCCAGCCTTCTGGCGTGCGCACCTCAACGCACGGCGTATTACCGCCGTAGCGCACGGTCTTGGGACCAGGGCTCGGTATGGAGCCGCGGGTACCCCAGAACTGGATGCGCAGGCTCATCGTGGCCCGACGCTGACAAGGGAAATCATGCGCTGTGTTAGTGGATCAAACTAGAGCAACAGTCACCGGCCGTAGGTGACCGGGGTCACGCCCATAACTGGTTCTCATTCGCGCACTTGCGCGCGTGAAACCAGTGCCTGTCTGTTGGCCAGAGAGATACGCCGCCGTTCCACCGAAATCCAGCCCGCGTCCTGGAACTCCTTCATGGCCCGGGACACGGTCTCGCGGCTTGCGCCGATCATCTGAGCAATGGTCTGATGCGTGAGAGACTTTTCAATCTGGTCTGTACCGCTCTCCTCTGACAGGTCGAGGAGGAGGCGCGCAATGCGGCCGGGGACATCCAGCAGAACGAGTCCACCGATCTTGTCATCCGCCCGACGCAAACGGTGCGATAGCTCAGCCAAAAGCGACCAGGCCACCGACGGCGACGACTCCACCCGCTTCCGGAAGTCATCCCGGCGCAGAACGATCAGGCTGGCGTCTTCCATGGCGATCACGTGAGCCGAGCGGGGCTGCTCATCGATGAGTGCCAGCTCGCCAAAGTGCTGTCCAACGCCCAGCACGCCCAGGATCACCTCACGGCCGTCCTCACCGATGAGGACGACCTTCACCCGACCGGATCGCACCACGAACAGAGAGTCGCCGGGGTCGTTCTCGAACAGGATCACGCTACCGCGCGGATAGGAGCGCTCGCGCGTCAGCTCCGCGAAGCTGTCCAGCTCGCTTCTCTGGAGGCCGCGGAGGAGCGGAACGGTCGCTAGGAAATCGACGGTTGTGGTGGTCACGGCCGGGGTGGGACGGAGGGCGGGTGCGGTGGCCTGATTGCGCATGTTGCTGGCAACACCCGCAAGGAACGTTCCGGCGAAACTACGGCTCGTTTGACGGGGTGTCAAACGGCCAAACCGTTGTCCGGTTGTTTGTTAGGGCCTTTTGCGAGTATATTTGGCGCATTGCATGAAGAGGCAATCTGGCGGTGCGATGCCTGCCGCCGGGGCCGGAATTCAACACAGGCACGACCAAAGGTCCTCCAATGAAAGCCGCCATCCATCCCGAGTATCACGCTGCCAACGTCAAGTGCGCGTGCGGGAACACGTTTCAGACGCGTTCGACGCAGGCCGAGATTCATACCGACATCTGCAACAAGTGCCACCCGTTCTACACGGGCAAGCAGAAGCTGATTGACACCGCCGGCCGTGTGGAGCGTTTCCGCCAGAAGTACTCGGAGCGCAAAGAGTCGTCTGCCAAGGACGCGACCGGGACAGAGAACTCCTGAGTCTCCGCGATCGCCTCAAAGAGCAGTACGAGCGGGCCCGGGATGTTGAAGCTGCGCTCTCGGACCCGGCCACACTCAAGGATCAGCGGAAGCTCGCGGACTTAGGCCGCGAGAACCGGCAGCTCGCCCCGGTGGTGCAGGCCTGGGAGCGACTCAGCAAGCTGCTCAGCGAGAACGCCCAAGCGAGCGAACTGCTCGCGGACCCCGAACTGGGCGACGAAGCTCGCCGCGAGTTGGAACAGACCCAAAGTGCGATTGCCGCGCTGGAGGAGCAGATCAAGCCGCTCCTCATTCCGCGCGACCCCCTCAACGATCGCAACGCGATTGTCGAAATTCGCGCGGGCACTGGCGGCGACGAGGCGGCGCTCTTCGGCGCCGATCTATTCCGCATGTACACGCGGTTCCTCGAGCGGAAAGGCTGGAAGCCCGAAGTGCTGTCGCTCTCCGACGGTACCCTGGGCGGCATCAAGGAAGCGATTTTCAAGGTGAGCGCCGATGGGGCGTTCGGCCTGCTGCGATGGGAGTCCGGCGTGCACCGTGTTCAGCGCGTGCCGGCCACCGAAGCCCAGGGCCGCATCCATACGTCGGCCGCCACGGTGGCGGTGTTGCCCGAAGCCGAAGAAGTGGACGTCAAGATTGATGACAAGGATC
>JANNRQ010000083.1:0-5237 GCA_031401495.1 Gemmatimonadota bacterium | reverse complement strand
GACGCGCGCCGAGCCGGCGATGCAACGGGCGCTGCTCGATGCGGTGGAGGCGGCGCGCAAGGCGAGTAACCGCAGCGTACTGGAGCAGGCCGTCGCCCGGCGCAACATCGAAGGGGCGGTGGACGCGCTCGGCTGGCAGTCTGCGGGGGAACCGATCCTGCGCGCGGGGCACGCCGGCGCCTACTCGACGGCGTTCAACGCGAGCGCACTGGCCGAGGCCGAGGCGGTGGGGTCCGCATATAGCGTCATCAACAACAACGCGTTGCGAGCGATGGAGGCCGCGGGGGCGCGGTTCGTGCGCGAGGTGGGCGAAGGGACGCGGCGCGAACTACGGTCTATCCTGGTCGACATGATGCAGCGGGGGCTGTCGGTGCGTGACACCTCGACCCTCTTGCAGCAGCGCGTCGGGCTGACCGAGCGGCTGTCTGCGGCCGTCGACAATCTCGGCGACCGGCTGACCGAGCGGGGGTGGACGGCGACGCGGGTGCGGGCGGCGCAGGACCGGAAGGCGAAGGAGTTGCTGAGATACCGGACGCGGCTTGTGGCCCAAACTGAGGCGCAGAACGCTGCGGCGGCTGGGCAGCGGGCGAGCTGGGCCGAGGCCGCCACGCAAGGGATGATCGACGTTGAAACGGCGATGCAGGAGTGGAGCACGTCGAGCGCGCCTTGCCCGAAGATATGCGACCCGATGGACGGCCAGCGGGCGCCGTTGGGCGGGTTCTTTACGACCGGAGACGGGCGGCAGGTGGCGGGGCCGGGTGGTGAGACGCACCCGAATTGTGTCCCCGGCGACACGCGCACGCTATCGGGTCTGCCGCCGATAGCGACGTTTGAACGTTTCTACCGTGGCGACGCGACACGCATCCTCACTGAGGACGGTCACAACCTTACCATCACTCCGAATCACCCGGTACTCACGCGGCGCGGATGGGTTGCGGCGGGCCTGTTGAATGTAGGCGACGACGTTGTCAGCGGTCGCTTCCGTGATTGGATGGCGGGCGGTGACGTATACGGCCAAGATGCTCCATCCCGCATCGATGATGTCGTGTGCGCGCTGCGGCTTTCTGGCCAGATGCTTGCCCGACCAGTGCCACTCACCTCCGAACACTTCCACGGCGACGGGGAAGGCTCCGAGGTCGCAGTTGTATGGTCCGATCGCTTGTTCACCGATCGTGGTGATGCCGCGGTCATACAGCAGCCGGGCCAACCGGCGCTCATGGCTGGACGGCTGCGGAGGACGCTGCTGGCGGGTGCCCGCGCGGCGGATGAGTTCTGGCAACGTTGCCTTGCGGCCGCGCGCGGCGGTATGCGCTGCTTCCGCGTACTGTTTGCGCAGCGCGGGGCTCAAGTGCGCAATGCGCAGTCGTTGGGCTTGGAACGCATCACGGAAGGTAACGCCATGCCGAGCAAGTCGGGGATACAGTCCGGTTCGGCTGATGCCGTACTGATGCGCGAGAGCAAACATCGAGGCGCCAGCCTCGTACTCCTGAGCGATCTTGGCGATGTCCACTTCTCGCCTGTATCGAGACTGGAGCGGTGTCGACTGGAGGGCATGGTCTACAATCTTGGGACACACGATGAACTGTATGTAGCAAACGGCATTGTAGTACACAACTGCCTCTGCACAGTGGACCTCATCCCGAACGCCAACGGAGAGCCGGAGTGAGGATTCGCGCCGAACTGCAAGCCAAGCTCTCACCCTCCGCGTACGCGGAATTGGTCACCGCCTTCGGGGGGCGCGTGCTGCGCATTCCGACGCCGCGGCTGAGCGAGCAGCGACGCACGCAGGTGCATGCCGCCCTTGACGCCGGCCAGACATACCGCCGTGCGGCACGTCTACTCGGGGTGTCATTATCGACGGTGCGCCGCGACGCGAAGTGTTCAACGTGAAACTGTTACGGTTCTGAATACACAGTAGGTGCTCCGCGGGCGTTTGCTGCTATCGCTTGTCTCAATGCCAATTGACGCCAGCGTTGATTCACTCGACAAGGTTCCCGAATCGCTGCGCTCGGAGTACGAGCCGCGTGACGGGAAGTTCGTTCTTCGGCTGAACGGCGAGTTGCCCGGCTACGTGCCGAAGGCCAAGCTCGACGAGTTCCGGTCGAACAACATTGAGCTCGACAAGCGGGCCAAGGCGCTCGAGGCGCAGGTCGAGAAATACAAAGACATCGACCCCGACAAGGCGCGCGAGGCGCTGTCGAAGCTGACCAAGCTCGACGAGAAGAAGCTGATCGACGAAGGCAAGATCGACGAGCTGGTCAATCAGCGTGTCGAGCGATTCGCGTCGGAGAAGCAGGCGCGCATCGACGAACTAGCGAAGGAAGTCGAGAAGCACCGCACACGCGCGGACGGGTCCGAGTCGGAACTGTCTAGGGTGCTGATTCAGGGTACCATTGACGAGACGGCGTTGCGGCACAAGGTGTTGCCGAGTTCGCTCAATATCGTCCGTCTGCTGGCCCAGCACGGCGACCATAACGGCGTGCGCTGGAGTCTCGACCCCGATAGCCGCAAGCCCCTCGCGGTCAAGCACGACGGGCAGCCCGCGTGGTCGGGAAAAGATGCCACCAAGCCGCTCGACATGAACGAGTGGCTGGAGCAGGTCGTCAAGGTAAATCCACAGATCGTTCCCAATAGCTCCGGTGGCGGTGCCATCGGTAGCACCGCCGGTGGCGGCCAACGCACAGACTTGTCTGCGCTGCCACCGACCGAACGCCTCAAGGCGTTCCGACGCTCGGCGGCGTAGGCACATGAGGAGATACACTCATGGCGCTGACCCTCGTCGAAGCGGCCAAGTTGCACAGCGGCGAAGTGTTCCGTTCGAGCATCATCGAGCAGTACGCCCGCAGCTCTGACATCCTTCAGACCCTCCCGTTCGAGACGATCTCGGGCAACGCTCTCCGGTACAACCGTGAGGACGTGCTGCCTGGCATCGGGTTCCGTGGCGTCAACGAGGCGTACACGGAGTCGACCGGGATTCTCAACCCGCTGACCGAACCGCTGGCCATCGCCGGCGGCGACCTCGACGTGGATCAGTTCATCCTGACCACGATGGGCGAGGATCAGCGCGCGGTGCAGGAGATGCTCAAGGCCAAAAGCCTGGCACTCGCCTGGACCAAGACCTTCATCAAGGGCGATTCGAGCGCCGATCCGCGCGAGTTCGACGGGCTGCAGGTCCGCGTGACCAGCAATCAGCTGGTGGCGGCGGGCGCGACCAGCGGCGGCGACGCTCTGTCGCTGGCCAAGCTCGATGAGCTGATCGACATCGTGCAGTCGCCGACGCACCTGATCATGAACAAGACGATGCGGCGCCGGCTCACGCAGGCCGCGCGCAGCACCGCGGTCGGCGGGTACATTCAGTGGGTGCCCGACGCCTTCGGTCGCAAGATCATGGCCTACAATGATCTGCCGATCCTCATCGCGGATGAAGACAACGCGGGCGCGAAGATCTTGCCGTTCACCGAGGCCAACCCCGGCGGCGGCGCTGCGGCCTCGACGAGCATCTACGCCGTGAGTTTCGGCGAAGGGATGCTGGCCGGCATCCAGAACGGCGTCATGGACGTTCGGGATCTCGGAGAGCTGCAGACCAAGGCCGCCAAGCGGTCGCGCATCGAGTGGTACGCGGGCATCGCCTGCTTCCACGGCAAGTCGGTCAGCCGCCTCAACGGCATCAAGGACGTTGCGGTCGTCGCGTAAGCGGCACCGCACGAAGGAGCTATCATGCCAGATCTTCTGTTGGGCGACAAGCTGAATCGGGGCCGCCGAA
This sequence comes from Gemmatimonadota bacterium, assembly GCA_031401495.1. Classification (GTDB taxonomy): domain Bacteria; phylum Gemmatimonadota; class Gemmatimonadetes; order Gemmatimonadales; family Gemmatimonadaceae; genus DASPMP01. The sequence goes on along the minus strand of JANNRQ010000083.1, from coordinate 1,474 downwards.
TCTTCGACAAGGCGCTGGAGCTGCGCGACATTGCCGGCGGCGCGATTACCTCGACGACGTCCACGACCGGCATCAACTTCGAGTGCCGGAAGCTCAAGGAGTTCGTGGCGCAGATCTTCGTCACGGCCTGCGATGGTGTGAGCACCGATGAGACGTACGTCTTCACGGTCCAGGTCTCCGACCTCGTCGGAGGCACCTACACCACGATCGGCACGCTGGCCTGGACCCGCGGCACTACGGGCACGCAGGTCATCGCGCTCTCGGGCGATGCGGCCCAGGTGCTCGACGATGATTCGGACTGGGTCCGCATCACGGCCACGCTCGGCGGCACCACGCCGTCGATCACCTACGGGGCCTACCTGGCGCCCGCACAGGGCGGCGCTGCGTGAGCAACACACCCACGTTTCCGGCGCACACGGGCAAGCCGCTCCCGCCGCACCAGCAAGACCGCATCAAGGTCTATGCTGTGGCGGACGGGGCGGCCCTCCTGTGCTTCCCGGTGGACGCGAAGGAGTTGGTGTCGTCTGGGGCGTATACCCAGACGCCGCCGTCGTCGCCCTCGACCGAAGTTCCCACCGAGCCGGTCAAGCCGGTCAAGGTCGGTCGCGGGTTCAAGGGCGGCGAGTAGGCCGCACCCCCTCACTCGATGGCGTTCAACGGCGGCGGGTATCGCAACGGTGCCCGCCGCCGTTGTCGCATGGGGACACATGGCATCGGTTGAAATCGGCGACTGGTCCTACAGCGGCGACCCCTTGCGGGTGGACCGCGACGAGGTGCGGTTCCTCATCGGGGACACGCAGCCGTCCGACCAGTTGCTCGCCGATCGCGAGATCGACGCCGCGATGCAGCTTGCACAGGCGAGCGGCAACCCGGCCGGTACGCTCTCGGTTGCCACGCTCGCCGTCAACGGCACCTTCGCCGCGGGCGCCACGTCGATAGACCTCGACGCCACGACGGTGACGGGCACGGCGCAGGCTGACGCCTCGTTCACGATCGCGGGCAACTCGCAGCGGTACTTCCTGACGGGGGAAATCGCGGCGTCTGGCAACGCACTGGCGGACGTTGAGTTCTGGCCGGGACTGGCGGCCACTGCCGCCGATGGCGCGGCGGTGCGCTTCCGGCTGTTCGACGTGCACGAAGCGGCGGCGCTCTGTTGCGAAAACCTGGCGCGGCGGTTCGCGCGCAAGGTTGACATCACGATCGACGGGCGCAGCGAGTCCTTCTCGCAGATGTCCAAGCAGTTCCAAGATCTCGCCCGCACCCTGCGTCGGCAATCCACCTCGGGCGGTGCATTCGGGGTGCCGCTGGTGCGCGTCTGATGCAGATCAAGGTGGATACCCGCGACATGACGCGCGCCGTCGCCAAGCTCAACGGCATGGGCAACGACGTGCGCGATCAGTGGGCGAAGCTTGCCTACGGCGTCGGTGCCGAGGCGGTCGGATACATCAAGCGCGAGTTCCGTCGCGGGCCGACC
>JANNRQ010000082.1:0-1787 GCA_031401495.1 Gemmatimonadota bacterium | reverse complement strand
ACGCTCGCTCGATAGGCCTCCTGACACGTCGTGCCGTAGATCGGCACCGTGCTTCCTGCATAGTCCACGAACAACTTCTCGCCCGCATAGTGTCGTTGACGCATCGAGCGTTGCAGCCGCCGGACCCAGTGCCGGTAGCGTTCGCAGAACGCGCTGTAGCGCAGCGCCAGGGGCCCGTGCGTGGCCGCGTACTCGTCCCACAGCAGCTGCAGCGTCATATGCTTGTGACGCTTCAGTTCCGTATGGATCCAGGCACAGTCCGGCAGCACCAGCGCGCGCGGCGCGCGCTCGCGCCTCGCCTGCCAGACCCGCCGCTCCAGCTCCGCCTCCTGCAGCGTCTGCGCACTCTCCCAGGTCAACCCCGCCGCGCGTACCGCGATGCGGTACTTCGAGACCGCGCCCTGCGACAGACTCAGCGCGCGACCCGCCTCGCGTGTCGTCAGTCCGTTCGCCTCGAACTGCATCAGCTGCTTCAGTTTCGCAATCGAAATTCTGGGATTCGACATCGGCGGCGGTGTCCCTGCGTCATGGATCAACGGCGCGATTCTTCAGCCTCCGACCGGATCGTTACATCACATCTTGTAACCTCGGGGGCGCCAATCCGCCCTGGCGCACCACCGCGTCAACGGCTTGGCCGCCGCTCGTCTCTTGTAACGCTAAAGCACCGGATTTCATCGACCGATCAACCACTTGGGACGCTCTCGTCTCTTGTAACACGCTCCGCCTTCGCGCCGCCCGCCACGCTTGAACACGACTCACATGCAGCGCACCGCAGAAGTACTCCGCGTTCTTCGGCTGCGCGAGCCAGCGGCGCTGACTCGCCTGCTTGCTGGCCGTGCGACAGGCCGCCTGCGAACAGTATTTCTGCAACGCGCGGGTCCGCGGGTCGCAATAGAACAGCCTCTGACAGCACCGACATCGACGTCGTCTTGTTTTTCTCACGGGGCCCCGACTCCACCTGGGCCCCATCATGCCCACGAGTCGAGCACGCGCGGACCCATGCCCCTCGTCGATGAATTCGATCGCCGTCTGAGCGACCACCATCCCGCAACAACACCGTGAACGCTATTCCAGCACCAACCGACAAGCGTTCACGTTCACCATGCCATACCGTTCACGTCCCGCCGGAATCGGCGTTCACGTCATCGTGGAAACCTCGACCACCATGAGCCGGAATAGTCACCGGCGCGAACGCAAGGGTCGTCCGGGAACCTGCAACGATCGGTGCACCGTCGATTTCGAACACGGACCATTCGGCGCCTTGCAGCAGCGATACGGGTTCACCGCCACAACCGGCGAGACTCCGGTCCCCCGTGACGACTTCCACGGTCTGCGGGTGCGGCATGCCCGACATCGAGTCCACGCACAGCCGATCGGTGATCGTCACCACGAGTTCCCCGCCCTCGGTGCGGGCGACGTACCGGATGGTCCCCCCGGAAGCGTCGGCTTTCGGCGTGGCGACGACGAGGCGGTCCTGCCCGAAGTTGGTCAGCAGGACCATTTCGGCGCGCCCGATGTCCAGTCGCCAGCCGGGTTCGTTGCCGGTGGCGCGAAACGCGGCGGGGGACTCGGCGGGCGGCGAGGCGTCCGCGCCCGCCGTCGTCGACTCGGTGGTGCAACTCGCCAGCGCGGCGATCAACGAAGCGCTCAGGACCGCAGGAAGGTGGCTACGCAACATCAGAGGTACCTCAACAGCGATGAAGCCCTTGACAAGTGCGCCGCGCGACGGTTGGGAGTGCGTGGCGCCCACGGCGCACCCCCGTCAGCAGCGATCCTGTGATCCGGGC
>JANNRQ010000081.1:0-62076 GCA_031401495.1 Gemmatimonadota bacterium | reverse complement strand
CGAAACGCGCGCGCCCGTTTCGACCGCAGACCCTCGAGGCGCATCAACCGCCCCACCCGATTGTGGCCACACGGCCATCCCTGGGCACGCACTTCCTCGTGCAGCTTCGGCCGGCCGTAGCGCCGATGACTCGCCGCGTGCACCGCCCGAAGCACCAAGCGCAACTGGGCGTTACTCCGGGCGCGCGCACTCGGCACGCGATGCTGCGCCGCATAGAAGCCGGCCGGCGAGACCTGCAGACAGCGGCACATCAGTCGCACGGGGTAGGCACCGCGATGGCGCGCAATGCAGGCGTACTTCACTGCGACTCCTTCGCGAAGAACGCCGCCGCTTTTTTTAAGAAGTCGCGCTCGTGTCGGAGCCGCTCATTCTCCCGCCGGAGTCGGCGCAGCTCGTCCTCCGGCACCTCCGTCCCCGCCGCAGCGCCATGCTCGACCCGTCGGTACTGTCGCCGGCGGCCGTGCCCAGGAAAGATCTCCTCCGGCGTCACGCTCGCCGGCGCCGCGGCCACCCAGTGCGCCCATTGGCGAAGCTGATCCGGGTGAACCTCCAGCTCCTCGCTCACGCGCTGCAACGTGAGCCCCGACGCCAGTCGCTGCTGCATCAATCGAACGGCTTCGACCTTGAAGCCCGGCGAGTGCTTCCGCTTCCGAAATGGCTGACGACCCATGGACCCCTCCTCCGGTAGAATTGAGGTGTCCACCAAATCGGGGCAACTCCAATCCGGGCAGTTATCCGACGGATCCGAAAACAAGTCGGTTGTAGTTGAGGTTCACGACAACTGCAGATCTCTCGCTGGCGCTCGGGATGACGGGCTAGTCGGACTTCGCCTCGCGCCCCAACTCCTCCAAGAGCGCGAGAGCCTGGACTGGTGTGAGACTGTTGACGTCCATCTGAGCCAGCCGGGCGAGCACCGGATGCCGCGCAACGGCGAACAGGGCCAGCTGATCTGCGGGCTTGGCGGGCGAACCCGAACGCGAAAGCTGCTCATTCTCGAGCAGGTGTAACACTTGACGGGCTCGCGACAGCACCGCTGGCGGCAGGCCGGCCAGACGCCCGACCTCGATACCATATGAACGGTCCGCACCGCCGGGCTCCAGACGATGCACGAACAGGATCCGGTCGCCGACTTCCCGAACGGCCACGTTGAAGTTCCGCAGGCCCGCGAGATCATCCGCCAGTTGGGTAAGCTCGTGGTAGTGCGTCGCGAAGATCGTTTTGCACGAGGTGACGTTGTGCAGATGCTCCGTGACCGCCCATGCGATGGACACGCCGTCGTACGTGGACGTGCCGCGCCCGATTTCATCCAACAGCACGAGACTGCGCGCTGACGCGGTCTGCAGGATCGCGCTCGTCTCGGCCATTTCAACCATGAACGTGGACTGGCCCCGCGCGAGATTGTCGCTGGCGCCAACGCGGGTGAAGATCCGGTCCACTGTCCCGATCTCCGCGTCCGTTGCCGGCACAAAACTGCCGACGTGCGCCATGAGGACGATCAGTCCCACTTGCCGGAGAATCGTGGATTTGCCGGCCATGTTCGGCCCGGTCAGGATGATCACGCGCGCGTCGGCGGTGAGCGTGACGTCGTTGGGCACGAACTTGTCCCGCGGCATCATTCGCTCGACCACTGGGTGTCGCCCGCCAGCAATTCGCAGCGCGAATTCATCGGTGAGCCGCGGCCGGACGTAGCCTTCGCGAGCGGCAACATCCGCCAGCGCGCTGACGACGTCCGCCGTCGCGGTGGCGCGCGCCATGGCGTGCAGCCGCACGATCTGCGCGCCGGCGCGGCCGCGCACCGCATCGAACAACTCGCGTTCACGCGTCTCGATGCGCTCCGAAGCTGTGAGCACTTTCTCCTCGAACGACTTGAGCGCCGGCGTGACGAACCGCTCGCCATTGGCGATCGTCTGGCGCCGCTGAAAGTCCTGCGGCACCAGATGCAAGTTCGATTTCGTGACTTCGATGTAATACCCGAAGACGCGATTGAACCCGACCTTGAGTGAAGAGATTCCGGTGCGCTCGCGCTCCTCGGCCTGGATACGTGCGATGGATTCGCGGCCGCCATCCCGCAGCGTGCGCAGTTCGTCCAGTTCAGCGTCGACTCCAGACGCGATGGAGGGCTCCTCGCCGACCGCAATGGGCGCGTCCGCGACGATCGTGCGCTCGATGTCCGCCGAGACATCGGCGCACTGGTCCCAACCGCCGAGCAGGTCCTTCAGCAGTGAACTGGGCGACGCCCCGGCGGCGGACTCAATCGCGGAACGAACCGCAGGCAGTCGGCCGAGTGACGTTCCCAGCGCGCGCAACTCGCGTGGCGTGCTGCGGCCAAGCGCCGCCTTGGTGGCCAGCCGCTCCAGATCGCGGACACCGTCAAGCGCTTTGCGCAGTTGGTCGCGAGCGATAGGCGCCCGCGTGAATTCTTCGACCGCATCAAGCCGAGCATCGATTGCCACGCGTGACGCCAGCGGCGCCAGCACCCATTGCCGCAGGAGTCGAGCGCCCATCGGCGTCGCGGTGCGATCCAGCACGTCGATCAGCGTCCCTTCATTGGCGCGTTCGCCGCCGCGCAACGACTCCACGAGTTCGAGATTCCGGCGCGTCATTTCGTCCAGAGGAATCACCGCGGACGAGCGTTCAACGACGGGCCGAGCGATGGAAACGCCAGACGGCTGCAGTTCTTTGAGGTAGCGGAGCAATGCGCCGGCGGCGCCGACCGCCAGTGTGTCGTCTGCACCGATGCCGAGCCCGTCGAGACTGTGGACGCCGAACTGCTTGGCCAAGTCGTCGCGCGCCATGGCGGGATCGAATTCCCAGGGAGCGCGCTCAGTTGTCAGTGCGCCCTGAAGCCGGAGTTCGGAACTTGGGACTCGGAACTCGGATGGAATGAGAAGTTCCCGCGGCGACAGACGCGAGAGCGTCGGTTCCAACTCGGCTTCCGGAACCACCATCAAGCGTAGTTCGCCGGTGGAGATGTCAGCAGCGGCGACGCCGATTCTCGATTGTTCGAGTCCCGGAATCCGAGTCCCGGGTTCCGCCTTTGGCGAGTACAGCGCAACGACATAGTTCGCGCGTCCACCATCGAGTAGATCGTCCGACAGCGCCGCGCCCGGCGTAATCGTCTCGATCACCTCGCGGCGGACGATGCCCTTGGCGGACTTTGGATCCTCGACCTGCTCGCAGATCGCGACACGAAAACCTTGCTGCACCAAGCGTCGCACATAGTCGGGCGCGGCCTTCACGGGAATGCCCGCGAGGGGAACGTCCGCGGCCGCGCCGTTGTTGCGGGAGGTCAGCGTCAGCCCCAGGACACGCGACGCCGTCTCCGCGTCGTCGTAGAACATCTCGTAGAACTCGCCCATGCGAAAAAACAGAATCGCGTTCTGGTGACGCGATTTCACGTCGCGATACTGCTGCATCAGGGGAGTTGCCGACATGACGATTTGAAAACGTGCAGCGGGTGGCGGAGAGCGGGAAGTGGCCGCCCGCTGGAGGCGCCGGAGACCTTACTTGGCGCTCGGGCTCACCAACGTAATGAACCCGTTGTGGCCTTTCCCCTTCAAGTCGGCGGAGGCCTTCGCGGCGGCAGCCCGCGTCTGGTACTTGCCGACACGAACGCGGTAGGGCGCCTTGTCGCCGTCGATGCGCGCGTCGACTCCGCGAGCGACCAGCTGCTGCACCAGGCGTGTCGCAGCTTCCTGCGAGTCGTACGCTGCGACCTGCACACTATAGAAAGGGGCCGTGGCGGGGGCCGTCGGAGCCACGGCAGCCGGCGTCGTCTGCGTCACGTTCGCTCCGCTCGGCGCAGCCGCGGTTGGCAGTGCGGGTGAAGCAACTTGTGCCGTTACCGGCGGAGTCGTCGTCGGACTCAAAACTCCAGAGGTTGGCGCCGGCGTGGGCGTCAATGGTGGAATCGCAGGGCGGGTCGTGTCGGTCGGCGGCGCTGCTGCAGTGGCCGCGGCGGCCGCGGCGGCCGCAGCCAAGGAGTCCGCAATGGCCTGCGCAGTCTCCGCCTCCACGTAGGCGCACCGAGGCACGTGGGCTTCCAGCTGGTTGCGCAATTCGACATTGGCCGACGGCACGTCCGACTTGGCGGTACGCAGTGCGTCGCACGCGCGCGCCAGTTGCTGTGGCCCCTGATCGAACAACAGCCGTACCAGTTGCACCGATGCGCGCGCGCGCGCAGATCCGTTCGGATACGACAACAGGTACCGCTGCAAATGGTCGCTGGCGCCACGACGATCACCACGTGCCTGTTCCAGCTGGGCGAGCTGCAACAACGCGTCTTCTGCTCGCGCCGACAGAGGCGCCTCGATCAGCAGCCGGCGATAGTCACGTTCCGCGTCGGCCGCCGTTGGCGCCAACGAGCCGCGCACGAACAACGCCTCGGCGTAAGCCTCGTGCTCCGGTGTAATCCCAGCGAGGAGCGAATCCACCACCTTCCTGCCTTCGGCGTCGCGACCCTGCAGCGCCAGTTGCCGCGCGCGTGCGAGCGCTGAATCCTGCGGGGTACGCGCGAGAGTGTCCCCTGTTTGCGCCTGCGCGATCGCGGCGCAGGCGAGCCCCGCGACGATGATGAGCGCGTTAGGACGCATAGTCTCCCGTCACTCCGGCGCACATGGTCAGTAGTGTGGTCGCCAGCACTTGTTCCTCGGACGACACCTTGCTGCCTTTGAGCGCCACGTCCGCTTTGAGCAGCACCGCGAGCGCGTGATCGAGGTCCGGCCCGGTCCACTTCTCGGTGTACTTCGTCCACGCGGACACCGCCTCGCCCCACGGGCGGCCGACGAGGTTTGAACCACCGCTCTTGAGCAGACCCCAGTACTCGTTCGCGAGTCGCGCCTTCGTGACGCCCTTGGATTGCGCTGCTGACATCGCCAGCACCTGTGTGGTGAGTGCCATGACGATGTACACCGCAGTCGTCTTCACGTGCGTCAGCACGGGCGTCACCAGCGACAGCGCCAGACTCACGTCGCGATCCGCGACTGCGTCGAGCAGACGTGCGAGTGTTTCTTCGGGTTGAACGCCCACAATCGCGGTCACAGCCGCTTCGTCGATCGGCTTCGCGCCGCAGTACGCGAACAGTTTCTGCAGCTCCACAGACATCTGAGCCAGGTCCGAGCCCACCGCATCGTGTAGTAGCGCGACCGCGCCCGGGGTGATAGATGCGCCGGCCTCAGCCGCGCGTGATTCGATCCACTTGGGAATCTGGCCGTCGTTGAGCGGCTTGAACTCAGTGGCCACGGCGCGCGTCGAGAGTCCCTTGTCGTCCTTTGCCTCAGCGGGCGCGGTCATGATGACCAGCGTTTCGCGCGACGGCGAATCGAGGTACCGCTCCAGGGCAGCGCGCGCCTCCTTCTTGAGGCCCGTCACGTCCCGGATCACGACGACGCGCCGATCCGCCATCATCGGTGGCACGCCAACAAGGGCGGAAACGCCCGCCGCGTCGAGTTCACTGCCGCGCCGCTGATCCAGGTTGAAATCGCGCGTCGACTGGTCGACCGCAACATCCACGAGTCGTCTCAGCGCCTCGTCCTTCCGGTACTCGTCTTCCCCGAAGAAGTAGTACGCCGTCGCAAACTCTTTGTTCTGGAGGGCCTCGCGCAACGACGCCATGCGGTCAATCTAGCGTTCGCCTACCATCTCCGCGGTTGCGAAATGCGCGGGCGCTTGACTCGCCATCATGATCGCCGGCCAAATGGACATGCCCGTGGGGACAGTCGCTACCAAACCCGACGTGCCGAACGGAGACGTTGAACGCAGCGGCTTGGAGGCCACCACCGGCGCCATTCTATAGATGTCGGGCTGTGCCTTGGCGAACACCTTGGTCACGCCCAGCGCCAGCACGGTGACGGCGGCGGCCAGCGCCACCCACTGCGCCAGCTGTGGTGGGGTCGCACTCGCCATCGCGCCGTTTCGCGCTTCAAGCCGAATGCGGTCCGCGAGTCGGGCGTTGAAGTCCGGCGAGGGACGGATGGCGGGCAGGTTCCGCACCAGCAGTATGCTGCGACGCACCACGGTGTCGTACCGGTCGCATTCGGGGCAGTACCGCATGTGGCTGCGCATCTCGAACGCCTCGAGATCCGAGCAGATGTCGTCGGCGAACTGCGCGTGCTGTCCCCGAAATTTCCTACAGTCCATTTCCCTTCCGGCAGGTGCGAGTTGCCATACCCCCACTCACGGGGCTGGTTCCGAACCTGATTATGCGCACTTGGTGGCCCGGACGACAGCCCTCAGGGGGCTGGACTGCAACTGCTGGACTACAATTGCGCGAATTGCGCGAATTTCGCGGATTGATCGCGGTCATTGAGTTCACAATCCGATAGAAACGAGCGCTCGATGGGGCGAAATGAAGGAGAAGTCCGACTTCCAGCCCCGTTGCACGCAAGTAGCTAAGCAGTTGACGCTGGGCGTCCTTGTGAAGATTGTCTGTCGCCTTGATCTCAATCACGACCGTCTTGTTGACCACCATGTCGAGACGAAGGTGCCCCAAGGTTTCGCCTTTGTATTGGACGACAACACTGAACTCGCGATCGACCTGATATCCCTTCGCAAGCAGTTCCCTCTCAAGCGCCCGTGCGTAGTGGCTCTCGAGAAACCCGTATTGGAGAGTGTTGTAGACCTCGTAGAACGATCCGACAACGGAATGCGTTAGCGCTTCGTGGACCAGTGCGGACCTCATGTCGCATACAATGCGACCATTCGCCGGTCAGAAGAGCTTTTCTGTTGCGAACCGTACCAATCCGCGCAATCCGCGTAAGCCGCGCAATTGTAGTCCAGCAGTTGCAGTTCGTCGGCTCGCCAACCACGAAAAACGAAGGACCCCCTTCCATCCTCAGGAGGTCCTTCGCTTCGCTCAGGACGACAACTAACCGATGTGCGGCTCGATGATCTCAGCGAAAGCGCTGCGCGCCCGATTCAGGCGCGACTTCACTGTGCCGAGGTTGCACGCGGTGATGTCGGCGATCTCCTCGTAGGACTTGCCTTCGAGCTCGCGAAGGACGAACACCACACGATGATGCTCCGGCAGCGCGGCCACCGTCTGCTCCACGAGCTCACGCAGGTGGCGCTTGCGGTACATGTCGTCCGGCCGCGAAGTCTTGTCCTCGAACTGGAGCGGGCGCTCCTCTTCGTCCTCGTTGCCCTGCATGGACTGGAAGAACACCAGCGGATTGCGTGACCGGTTACGCAGCTCGTTCTTCGCCAGGTTGGACGCAATCGTATAGGCCCAGGTCGAGAACTTCTTTGACCGGTCAAAACGATGCAGGTGACGGTGCACCCGGATGAAGACTTCCTGAACCAGATCCTCGGCGCGATCGCGATCTCCGATCGTGCGAAAGACGAAGTTCAGCAAGCGCGTCTGGTACCGGTCGACCAGCTCGTCGAACGCGCGCGACTCACCCGTGAGGAACGCGGAGACCACCGCCGCATCATCAGCAGCGTGAAGTACTTCGCGAACGCTCGGCACACCCTGGCCGGCAACCTGAATCGCGAGCTTTCTGGCAAGTCTTGGCATGTCGAGCCCTCCCGTTTTTCGCGGAGTCCCGTATGAACCGGCTGCGGTCCACACCGGCAGCTCCGTCCTGCTTGGCCCTCATTCATTGCACGTGCCGTGCCACACCACCCCCAGCTCCCGGACCCGTAATCCATTGTTGGATAACGTGTTACGGCAGTGTGACGCACGTCCCACGCGCTGATCTGTCTACTATATGAGACGCGCGTGCGGCAATTACTGGGACACGGCGGGCGCGGGGATGGTTCACCCGCGGCCGGAACTACTTGCCCAGACTGAAGCCGGCGACGAACAGGATCGCGAGCGCCGTCTTGGCGTCGACGATCTTCCCGGTGCGAATCATGTCCAGCGCGCGTGACATGGCGACCGTTTCCAGGGTCACGACTTCATCACCCTGCAGATGCTGCTCGCCACGCGTGAGGCCTGTGGCCATGAACGCGTGAATGCGTTCATCGGTAAAACCGGGGGTCGTGAAGAACGTGTAGACATGCTCGATCTTCTGCGCGGTGCAACCGGTCTCCTCCAACAGTTCGCGCGTGGCGCAGTCCAGCGGCTCTTCGCCGCCGTCCAGCTTTCCCGCCGGCACCTCGTAAATAAATGAGTCCGTCGCGTGTCGGTACTGCTTGATGAGCAATAGCTGTGGGTCCGCGGCACTCGGCTCGGTGAGAAACGGCACGATGGCGCTCGCGCCCGGGTGACGGACCATCTCCAGCTCGATCGTCGCACCGTTGGGAAGCTTGACGGTATCGAGCTCCACCTTGATGATGCGGCCGTTGTACACGCGCCGCGTCGACAGGCGCTTGCCTTTCGGTTCGTCTTCTTCTTTCACGCGTCGTCCTTTGGGTCGTACATCGTGAGGGCCGCAAAACCGATCGTGCCAAGCTGCTCCCTCAACGGCCCTTGGTCGCCGACGACGAGCATCTGAAGCGCGTCCGGGTTGAGGTAGGTTTGCGCCGCACGAAGGACGTCCGCGGTGGTCACCGCGCGAATCCGCTCGCGGTAGACGTCATGGAAATTGTCGGGCAGCCCGAACAGGCATAGAGAAACCAGCGCGTCTGCGATTGACTCGGTGGTTTCGTAGCGAATCGGAAAGACGCCGTCGAGATAGCTCGTGGCCAGCGACAGTTCATCGGGCGTGATCTCGGTGGTTCGGATGGCCTCGATTTCAGCAAGTACCTCGGTCGCGGCCTTGGCGGTCACCTCTGTCTGTACCGCGGTCGAGATGAAGAACGGACCCGATTGCCTGCGCCAGTCGAAGCGTGAGTACGCGCCGTATGTGTACCCGTGCCGTTCGCGGAGATTGAGGTTGATGCGTGACGAGAAGAGCCCACCAAGCACCGCGTTCAAGATCACGAGGGGGTAGTAATCGGGGTTGTTGCGGGGAGCGCCGACATGCCCGATGCGCAGTTCGGCCTGTTGCGCGTCAGCCTTTGGCACCAGGTGCAGCCCGCGCTGCTTCCGCGCTGCGGTTTCGATGGTCGTTGCGACAGTGGGTATCCCCGGCGCCCAGCCCACGAACGCGTCCTGCGCAAGCCGCTCGCCCTCGTCCACGCTGATGTCGCCTGCAATGACGATGGTCAGTCCGCCCGCGCGATACCGATCACCGAAGAAATGCTGCACGTCTGCGCGATTGATCGCCGAAACGGATTTTTCGGTACCGCCAATCGGCAGCCTGAAGCGCGACGTGGCCGTATACACCACCCTGGCAAACATGTCGTCTGCGAGACCGCGCGGTTCGGTGTGCTGCCGAAGCAACTCCGCGCGTCGCTCGGCCTTGAGCCGCTCCACCTCGCGCTCCGGAAACGACGGCGACCGCACCACTTCGCCGAGAAAGCGCACTGCTTTGTCGAGGTGGTGCGCCAGTGCGGTAACGCTGATGATCGTTACGTCCCACTGGGTCTCCACCTCCACGGCAGCGCCCAGACGCTCGAAGACTTCCGCGATCTGCGCCCCGGAGTGTTTGCCGCTCCCCTCGAAGAGCAAATCGGCAGCGAGGTGCGCGATCCCTTCACGACCCGGGATATCCGACACGGCGCCCGCTTCGACCACCAGACACACCGTGGCGAGCGGAAGTTTTCGCGCCGGCGCAATGACAACCTTGGCTCCGTTCTCGAGTTGTCGGCGCTCGAACGCCGGAAAGCGGTACGGCCGCGAAGGGAGCGCGGCCGGCCGGCTTGTCGCAGTGCCTGTCACGCGGCGTCCGCCGGTTGGACCGAAGCATCGCGCGGCACGAACAGCAGGCTCACGCGATTGTCGGCACCAAGCCGCTCGTGCGCAAACGCGTTCACGTCGTTCGCCGTTACCCGGCGATACCGGGCGACTTGGTCGTTGATCAGGGAAGGATCTCCGAAATACGTCGCGAACATCGAGAGCCGGTCCGCACGTTCGCCGGCGGACTGCATCGCCGTGACGTAGTCAGACTCGATGAGGGCGACGGCGCGCGCCACTTCGTCGTCAGTCACCGGTCTGGATTTCATCGCGTCGATCTCGGCGGCGACGGCCGCCTCGAGTTCATCGCTGCTGGTGCCGGTGAGCCCGGTGACGTCCACGACCAGGAGGTCGGCTCCCTTGGCGAGGTCGTACGTGAAGGCCTTCGCTTCCGATGCGACGCGGCGGTCGCGCACGAGGTTTGTGAATAATCGGCTTCCCTTCTTGAGACCGAGGACCGCGCCGCACACACTCGCCGCGTAGTAGGCGTCGCTGCCGAAGACCGGCGAAAGGAACGCAAGGAACAACCGCGACAACGCCACAGTGTCCGGCACCACCTCGCGCCGCCATCCGCCGAATTTCGTTGGCATCACGACGCTTGGCAGCGCGGGTTTCCCCGCGCCGCGCGGGACGGGCCCGAAGTGCTTCTCGACCCACGCGCGCGCCTGTGCCGGCTCGAAATCGCCGGTGATGCTCAACACAGCGTTGTCTGGCGTGTAGTACGTCCTGAAGAAACCGCTGATGTCTTCCAGGCTCGCCGCGTCCAGGTCATCGGTGGAGCCGATCAGCGAATGATGAAATGGATGCGCTGGCGGATAGCACAGGGCTGGCAGGCGCTCCCACCATGATCCGTACGGCTGGTTGTCCAGCGACCAGCGGCGCTCGTTTTTCACCACGTCACGCTGATTGTCCAACTTTTCCCGCGTCATCGCCGGGAGCAGATACCCCATGCGATTCGCCTCGAGCCACAGCACCAGCTCCAGCTGGTTGGACGGAACGGTTTCGAAATAGTTCGTGCGGTCCAACCACGTGGAGCCGTTGAGTGTTCCGCCGGCCCGTTGGATCAACTCGAAGTGCTCGTTGGACCCGACGTGCGCGCTACCCTGGAACAGCATGTGCTCGAAGAGGTGTGCAAACCCTGTGCGTCCTGCTCGCTCGTTGGCGGAACCAACGTGGTACCACAGGTTGACCGCGACGATCGGTGCCGTGTGGTCCTCCGAGAGGGCAACAAAAAGACCATTCTGGAGTCGGAATGTGTCGATCGGAATCGGCATCGCATCCTAAATTGAACGGTCGACGGAGGTTGGGACAACGTATCTATGGGAGTTCGCCGTTTGTTGACTATGGTAGGAATCGCGGTCGCCGCGGTGGTGATTTGGGTCGCGGTCACCACGATCTGGCTGGTGTCCAATCAGGAGCGGGTGGTATTTCAACCGCCGTCCGTGGGCGCGCCGGATCCCCCAGGAGTACAACGCGTCGCGTTTCACGCCACTGACGGGAACCCCACGTTCGCGCTGGTCGTCTCGCCCGCCAACAAGAGCGCCCGGCCAACCGTGGTGTTGGCCTTTCACGGGAACGCCGACCTCGCGGTCTGGCAGGTGCCGTGGGCCCGCGAGTTGGCACATCGCACCGGTGCCGTGGTAGTGCTGGCCGAGTATCGCGGCTACGCGGGTGTCGCCGGTGAGCCCAGCTACCAAGGCGTTCAGCACGACGCGCGCGGCGCTTTGGCGTTCGTGAAGACGCTCGAGCCCGCTCGGGTTGTTCTGTACGGGCACTCGCTTGGCTCCGCGATCGCGACTGAGTTGGCCGCCGAGATGGCAGCGAACCCTCCCTCCGCACTGGTGCTCCAGTCCCCGTTCACGTCGGCCCGCGACATGGCGGCCCGGATGTTGGTTCCCGTGGTTGTGTCCACAGTCTGGTCGCGCATCGCGCGCGTCCACTATGACACTCGCGGTCTTGTGCAGAGGTTGGATGTGCCGGTGTGGGTGGCGCATGGAGGCAGTGACATCACCATTCCCAGCAGGATGGGACGTGACGTCAGCGACGCGTCACGCCGGAAAGGTGAGGTGTTGATCGTTGCCGGCGCGGGACACAACGACGTCGCGGAGGTGGGTGGCGACCACTACTGGCAGTGGATGGCCAGCGCAGTTTCAAGCGCCTCGCAGTCATTGCCGGTCGGCGAACCCAAACAAAAGCGCAGCGGGCGCCTTCCATGACTCAAGCAGCGCGTAGCGCCAGAACTCGGAGCGGTTAGCGGAGATCGGGCTCGTGTTTGTCGGCGACGTGCGCGGCCTGAGGCCGAAGCGCCGCGCCATGATCGACAGCCGCAGCATATGAAATGGGTCGCTCACCAGGATCACCTGGCGCGAGTCTGAGGACAGCATCGCCGCGACGTTGCGCAGCGCCTCGGTCGTCGAGCGGCTCTCGGTTTCGACCAGGATCGCTGATCCCGGAACACCGTTGGCCATGGCATAGCGCCGCGCGACCGCCGCTTCGCTGGTCGTGTCGCCCGGGGCTTTTCCGCCCGTCATGATCACCGTCGGCGCGAAGCCGCGCTGCCACAAACCGATCGCGTGATCCACGCGCGCCCGCAACACCGGTGACGGCTTGCCGGCGTACTGCGCCGCGCCCAGAACGACGATCGCCCGCGAATGCTCACGCGAATCGCGACGCTGCCAGATCAGCACCAGCAGCAGTGACGACAACCACGCACCGCCGAACACCGCCAGCGTCCATTTCGCCAACCGCCAACCCAGCGACGTCGACGACCGTTTCATTCAGACAGTGTCAGGAGCGCCAGCCACATCACGTCGAATGCCCCGCGCGGGTCGGCCACGGCGCCAAGCGGCACCCGACACGCGAGGCCGTCTGCGAACGCCAATACGGTCTCGGCCACCAGCGCGGGCGGCATGCGCGGCGTCAAATTGAGCGCCGAGAAGATCGCCTCGACGTCGCTGGACAGCAGGTCAAGACGTTCGGCCGCAATCCTTCGCGAGGCCGACCGCGTTGCCGCCGAGTCGATGTCGGACAGCGACACCAGCACGCGAATGTCGCCTTCGCGTAATTCTCGTTCGAGCCACGCCCAGTGCGCGTCGAGCGGCTTCGCGCTGGAGCCGACAGCACCGGATCTCGCGCGCCCGAGAACCGCGGCGCCAACGCTGTCCACCAAGGACGCCAACAGTGAGTCTTTGTCCTCGAAGTGGTAGTGGATCAGGGCCTTGCTGACGCCAGCCTCAGCCGCGACGTCGCCGATGCTCACCTGGGCCGCACCCCCGCGCTGCACCAGACGGCGAGCCGACTCCAGGATGCGTCCGTCGGACGAGGGGCGTTCGCGGCGTTCAGTCATCGTTAGAGGGTAGTCACGTCGCCAGGAGCGGGAATGCTTACGGCATGGCCACGCTCGCGCATCCGCGCCGCGAACGACTCCTGCGCCGGAGGTTCGCCGTGCACCAACCAGACCGGCGGTGGCTTTGGACTCGCGCCTCTCACCAGGTCCAGCCAGCGGCCCAGTTCGCCGCGATCGCCGTGTGCGCTGTAGCCGTTGAGCACTTCAACTCTCGCCTTCAAGGGCACCTCTTCACCAAAGATCTTGAGCTTCTCGGCGCGCTCCACGATTCGGCGCCCGAGCGTGTGCTCCGCCATGAACCCGACCACCAGGATCGTATTCCGCGGATCGGGAGCACCATACATCAGGTGATGCTGAATCCTCCCGACCTCAGCCATTCCAGACGGCGAGATGATCACCATGGGCCCGCGTTGCGAGTTGAGGGCCTTCGATTCCGACACGTCCTTGGTGTAGTGCAGGCGCTCAAACCGGAATAGTTCCTTCACTGTACGCACCATGTGCTCGCCGGTGTCGTACACCTCGGGGTGCCGGCCAAAAACCTCGGTCGCCTGAGAGGCCAGGGGGCTGTCTATATAGATGGGGATACCGGGGATCCGGCCGTCGCGCATCAACGCGTGCAGGTCGTAGATCATTTCCTGCGTCCGACCCACCGCGAAGGCCGGAATGATGACTCGGCCTCCGCGCGACGCTGTCTCCGCCACAATCGTCGCCAGCCGCTCGCGCATGTCCACGAGGCTCGGGTGGTCACGGTCGCCGTAGGTCGACTCCATAATCACCGCATCCGCCCCGCCCGGCGGCTGCGGATCACGAATGATCGGCTGACCCCAGCGGCCTATGTCGCCTGAAAAGATCAGAGTTCGCTTCTTCTGACCTTCAGTGCACTCGAGGACCACTGACGCGGAACCGAGTATGTGCCCGGCGTCGACATACGTCGCGCGAATTCCAGGGACGACGTCGAAGGTCTGCTCGTACGGCTGGGTCTTGACCTGCTGCATGAATGGCGGGACGTCTGCCGTTGTGTACAGCGGCTCGACGACTTCGCGGCCGCGCTTTCGCAAAAACTCGGCGTCCTTCTCCTGGATGAACGCCGAGTCCATCAGCATGACGCTGCACAGGTCCCGCGTGGCTGGTGTGGACCAGATCGTGCCGCGATACCCACCGCGCGTCAGGAACGGCAGGCGGCCGGCATGGTCTATGTGCGCGTGCGACAAGACGATCGCGCTCAGGCTTTCCGGCGGAATCGGAAAGCGCAGGTTCTTTTCGCGAGACTCGGCCCGCCGGCCCTGAAACAGTCCGCAGTCCAGTGCGACCGTATGCTCTCCGACTGTGAGCAAGTGACACGATCCCGTGACTTCGCGGGCGGCGCCTGAGAATGTGACGTGCACGTTGGGAACGTAGTACCTTCTCGCGCATGGACACCAGTTCGCAGTTTCCTACGCTCCGGGTGGTTACTCACCCGTTGGTGCAGCACAAACTCACGATCCTCCGCGATCGATCAACGCCGACAAAGATTTTCAAAGAGTTGGTGGAAGAGATCGCCATGCTGATGGCCTACGAGGCGACCGTCGACATGACTTTGGAGGAAACCCGCGTTGAAACGCCGCTGGAGTCCACGATTGGGCGCCAATTGAGCGGGAAGAAGCTCACACTCGTGCCAATTCTGCGTGCCGGACTGGGTATGGTCGATGGTATCTACCGTTTGGCGCCGAACGCGCGCATTGGACACATCGGCCTTTACCGCAATCACGACACGCTCCAGCCGGTTGACTACTACTTCAAGGTTCCCGGTGACGCCGCCGGCCGCGATTTCTTTGTGCTCGACCCGATGCTCGCGACCGGTGGAAGCGCCGCATCGGCGGTTACTTCGCTCAAAAAGGCAGGCGCGACGCGCATTCGCTTCCTTTGCCTGGTCGCGGCGCCCGAAGGTGTGCGTCGGCTGGCCAAGGAACACCCCGACGTGATGGTGTTCTGCGCCTCACTCGACCGCGGACTCAACGAGCACGGCTACATCTTGCCGGGGCTTGGTGACGCAGGCGACAGATTGTTCGGCACGCGCTGAGTTCGCGGTCGCGCGCGCGTCGCGCGCGAAAAAAATTCCACTTGTTAGAACGGCACGTGCGCCTGTATCATTCGCGCGCTTCGCAGACGCCGTCGTCCTGAGCGAAGCGAAGGACCTCTTCGTCGACAGCGTCCTTCTCTCTACACGTGCTCGGAGATCGGCTCACCGAATGTTGATCAACCTGCTGCCCGATTTCTTCGCAGTCCTGGACAGCACGGATAGGGTCGCCGCTTACAAGCGCTACTTCGAGAGCCACCGCAGAATCCTGCAGGCGTACTGGCACAACTACGTCATCGATCCCGACAGTCCGCACTTCACGGACGTCGTGAAGTCCACGGTGATGGCGGATCGCAGTGACCTGCGGGCGATGCTCGAACGCACAGACGTCGTTTCGCTTATGCGCGAGACCGAAGCCAAGTGCCGTGAGTTGCTTCAGGCCGATTCAGACTTCGACGTCGTCCTGATGG
Source organism: Gemmatimonadota bacterium (assembly GCA_031401495.1). Lineage (GTDB taxonomy): Bacteria > Gemmatimonadota > Gemmatimonadetes > Gemmatimonadales > Gemmatimonadaceae > DASPMP01. The sequence continues at coordinate 46,486 of JANNRQ010000081.1, read as the reverse complement.
TTGGAGTGGGCGCCGCGAACGCGGGTGAGCTCGTCGTTGGGTCCCGCGGCGTGGCCTTCATCTGCCTCGAGCACTTCACCGGCATCGCCAATCCGGACACACAGGGCCTCGGACTCGAGCCCGAGCTGATTCCGATGTGGCTTTCGCACGAAATCGCGCACGTCGTTCGCTACACGTCGCCGGAGAGCCGCAGCGAAATTCGACCGATTTTGGCCGACGCGGGTGGCGAATACTCGTATTGGGACACCGGTCGACGCGCTTCTTTGCGTGAATTGTTGGTTAATGAGGGTCTCGCGGTGCAGGTTTCCCGTCAAATGAGTCCCGGACACGCGGAGTGGGAGTACTTCGGCTATCAGCGCCGGCAATACGCGCGGGTTCGCGAGCTGGAGACATCGATGCGTCGCGTCATGGAGCCGGATTTGCGCAATTCCGGCCTCGGGCTCCGCCTCAAGTACCTGTCGGGTGGCATGAGTGACGAAGCGCGTACGGTCGAACGCGTCGTGATGCCGGAGCGCGCAGGTTACTACCTGGGTGCGCGCATGGTTGAGCCCGCCGTTACCGCCCGTGGACTCCCGTGGGCCGTGCGCGCCAGCGCCGACGAGCTCGCGCAGGCTTCGGGTTCGATCGCGGCGTCAGCTTAGCGTCGTCCTGAGCGAAGCGAAGGACCTCCTCGCTCCTCATTTCCCGACACAAAACGAGCTGAACACTCGGTCGAGGACGTCCTCCACGTCCACCGACCCGATCAGCTCTTCCAGTAGTCGCGTGGCCTCACGCAAGTGCACAGCGGCCACCACGGCGGGTACCCGGTCAGCCTCCCAGGCCCGCACAAACTCTACCAGCTCGCTTTTCGCGGCTTCGAGCGCGAAGCGATGCCGCTCCCGGGTGATGAGCGGTGCATCCAATTGCAGCTGCCCTCGGCGTGAGTTCAGCGCGCCCGCAACCGCGGTCGCCAACTCAGCAAGTCCGCCGCCGGACTCCGCGGAAACCGCGACGCTTCCCGTTGGCGCCTGCTCGCCACGACGGTCGGCTTTCGTGAACACTTGAACGACAGGCGCGTCGCTTAGCGTTGCTACTGCCTCGACGGCGCGACGGAGTGACGCGTTGCTGTCGCCGCAGGCGAGAGCCACATCCGCGCGGCCGATGTACTCGCGGCTTACTTCGATGCCGAGCTTCTCGACAGCGTCGGCAGAATCCCGCAGCCCGGCGGTGTCGATCAGGCGAACTGGCCAGCCATCGGCCTCAGTCACCGCCTCGAGCGCGTCACGTGTGGTGCCTGGAATCTCGGTGACGATGGCGCGCCTCCGTCCGAGCATCGCGTTGAACAGCGATGACTTGCCAACGTTCGGTTCGCCCGCAATCACGACGCAGGCGCCGGCACGTACCAGTTCGCCGACTGGCGCGGTTACCAACACCTGGTCGATCTGCGCCACGACGTCCTTGGCCGCGGACAAGATTCGCGTCGCCGGGATCGGCCCATCATCCTCTTCCGGGAAGTCGATGTCGTAAGCGGCCAGCGCCTCCACTTCGATGATCCGATCGCGCAGCGCCACGATTCGCCGGGAGAGGCCGCCGTCCATTTGCGAGAGTGCTACTCGCAAAGCGGCGCGTGACGCCGCCTCGGTCAGGTCGCCCACGCCTTCGGCCTGCAGCAAGTCAAGCTTGCCGTTGAGGACCGCGCGACGCGTGAACTCTCCAGGCTCGGCAGGGCGCGCACCCGCAGCCGTGAACGCTGCTGCAACCAGAGCTGGCGCCAGCGGCCCCCCGTGGCACGTGAACTCCACGGCGTTCTCGCCCGTGAATGACGCCGGCGCTTGGAAAAAGACGGCCACGCCTTCGTCGATCGGCGATCCGTCACGCTCGGTCGCCCGAACGAGACGGGCTGTGCGGGCCGCGTCAGGCCACGGCGAAAGCACTCGTTTGCCGATCTCCAGCGCGTTCGACCCGGACAGCCGAACGATTGCCAGCGCGGCGCGGCCGGGCGCCGTCGCTACAGCGACGATGGTGTCGGAGCGGCTATCCACCGGGCGCGCCTTTGGCGCCGCCCGGACTCTTCGCGAGTTCCTCCTTCGCGCTGGTGCGCTCGTGCGCCAACAACCACTGCTGCGGCAGAGCGGCGACGTTCTGCACCGCGTAGTACAGGTTCAAGCCCGACGCGAAGTTCCAGAACAGCACCGTGAACATCACCGGCATGATGTAGAGCATCATCTTGCTCTGTGGGTTCGGCGGCATCCCCTTCATGCCGATCCAGGAGAGCACGAACATCGACGCGCCCATGAACAGCGGCGTGATGTAGTACGGATCCTTGAGCGAGAGATCCGGTAGCCACATGAACGACACGCCACGCAGCTCAATCGTGTTTTGGAACACGAAGTAGAGCGCGAAAAGGATCGGCATCGGCAGCAGCATCGGCAGGCAGCCGAGGATCGGCGTGAATGGGCTCATGCCGTGTTCCCCGTACAGCTTCATCATCGCTTCGCGCTGCTTCTCGGGGTCGCTCTTGTGTTTGGTCTGGAGTTCCTGAAGCTGCGGCTGGATTCGCTGCAACTTCATGCTCGACCGCATCGCATTCTGGTTTAGCGGCCACATCAACAACCGGACCGCGACGCCGAAGATGACGAGCACCCACCCGTATCCGAGGTTTGACGTCGCCTTCATCCACAAAAGAAGGCGCATCACGATTGTCGCGAACGGTTGCACGGCACCGTGGAGCCAGCCGCCGTACGGGTTCACGTTTTCGAATTCGGGCGCAGTGGCCTTCAGGTGGACCCACGACTGCGGGCCCGCATACACGCGGAACGCGAACTTGCCATCGTTCACCGGCAGCGCCGCCGATATGTGCGCCACGGTCGCGTCGTTCTCGTGCGCCTCGCCGCGGAAGATCAGCGACTGAAAGGGCGTCTCGGATGCCGCCTCCAGGACGCCGACCACGAAGTATTTGTTCCGCACAACAAACCATCGGACCGAGCCGCTGTCCAACTGTGGGGTCGTGTCGATGGAACTGAACGCGACGCCCTTCGGATCTGAAACGCCAAGTCGGTACGCGATTGCAAGAAGCCGCGTGTCTTCACGCACATCTGCTTCGTCGCTGCGGAGCCGGGTTGGCAGCCATGCGGTGACCTGTGCTGGCGCTGCACCCGCGACAGTGCCCGCGACGTTCACGATGAAGCTGTCGGCGGGAAAGCGGTAGGTCAGCGTAATCGGCGTCCGAATTGACACGCTCGTCGCGGTGACCACGGTCGTCGTTCCTTCTTTGCGCTGAGGTCCGAACGCGAACACAACGGTGTCGAATGCGATTGCCGCCGTGGCAGTGCGCAAGCCGAGCCTGAACGTCTTGTCGTTCGCGCTAATGAGCTGGACTGGCTCGGCCGCTGCCCCGCCGGGGCGCAACGACCGATAGTCCGGCAGGGTCACCTGAATCGGGACGCCGCCGTCGCTGGATAGCGTGTAGATCGCGCGGTTCGTCTGCACCGAAATCGTCTCCACGGGACGTGCGCGTGGCGGTGCGGTTGGTGTTTGTCTGCCTGGTTGGATCGGAGCCGGGGTCGGCGCAATGGCGCCCGACGGCAACGGTGTGGTCGCCGCCGGTGTGGTCGCTCTTGGCGCTGCGGAGGTATCCGCGATCGGAGGCGCGACGGGCGGCGGCGCCGGGAAGATCATCGGCGTGATGATGATGACGAGCGCAGTCAGCGCTATCGCGAGCAGTGTTTTCTTGTCCATGTGTGCGACCGGTTACGGGACCGGGTCGAAGCCGCCGACGTGGAACGGATGACAGCGGAGGATTCGCCGAACGCCCATTAGCCCGCCGCGGATCGCGCCGTGCCGCTCAAGCGCTTCGATCATGTAGGCGGAGCAGCTTGGATAGTAGCGGCACGAGGCCGGCAGCAGCGGACCGATCGCAACCTGATATCCGCGCACAAGCAAGATGAATAGCTGGCGCATCAGCTCGCCTGACCGGGCCGCGAGAGCCGGCGCGCTGCGTCGGACACGTCGTCGCGCAGCGCTTCGAACGTGGCGCCGTACGCGTTTCGGCGAGCCCGAATCAGCAGGTCCATTGGAGCCAACACAGGAAGCATGCGTGTCCGTACGAGTTCGCGAAGCCTGCGCTTCAGCTTGTTTCGCTCCACGGCCGAGTAGCCGAACTTCGCGACGACTACGGCAACACGGGCGTTCTCGCCCTGGGGGTCGAGACGTCGCACGTCAAGCAATTTTGCGCCAACCTTCGCGCCGGAGCGCAAAAGGCGCTCGATGTCGGCGCGGCGGGTTAGGCGCCGGCCGCGCGGAAAGTCGAGCGACGGCTCAGACGCCGGCGTACTTGCTGGGAAGTGTGACCGTCAAACGCTTGCGACCCTTCTTGCGGCGACGGGCGAGTGTGGCGCGTCCCCACTTCGTTGCCATGCGCTTGCGGAAACCGTGGGTCTTGATGCGGCGCTTGTTGCGGGGACGATACGTCGGCTTGCCCATGACTACCTACTCTAAAGGAAAATGATCTGAGAGGGCCTAAACGTAGTTGCCGCTGAGAGATAGTTCAAGTTTCAACATGTCGTTGCGTATCGTGATGAGTGCGCGTAGCTTCGCCTCCCCGCCAAGTTTTCCACACGAACAATCGTTGTGACTTTCACTGCTCAAGAAGCCTGGACGCGCCTGTTGGATCGTGCGCGCCTCGAGCTGCCCGAACAAACGTTCAAGACGTGGCTTGAGCCGATGGAGCCCTTGAAGGTCGAGGGTGACCGTCTGATCGTGGGTGCGCCGGATCGCTTCGCCGCGGAGTGGAACGAGTCCAAGCACGCGCAACTACTGCAATCGTTGGCGCCCGTCGCTCTCGGCCAGCCAATCGTGGTGGTCTTTCAGGTGTTGGAAGAACGCCGCAAGCGTCCCCAAATCGACCTCTTTGTGGCCGACATCCCAAAGGGAGATTCTGGCGGCCAACCTGTACATGTTCGCGCCATCAACACGCCACCATTAAGCGCCCGATACGTCTTTGATCACTTTGTAATCGGCAAGTCCAACGAGCTTGCCGCTGCTGCCGCGCATGCGGTGGCGCAAGCTCCAGGTAAGGTCTACAACCCACTCTTCATTTACGGTGAAACCGGGTTGGGAAAGACGCACCTGATGCAAGCAATCGCGCACGAAATTGTGCGCGCCGAACCCAACTTCCGCGTCACGTACCTCAGCACCGAGCAGTTCACAAACGAACTCATCGCCGCAATTCAGGGTCGCAGCACAGGTGAGTTCCGGCGCCGCTTTCGCGAGACCGACCTGCTCCTCGTGGACGACATCCACTTTCTGAAGGGCAAGGAAACGACTCAGGAAGAATTCTTTCACACGTTCAATGCGCTGTACGAGGCTGGACGTCAGATCGTGCTCACCAGCGATCGGCCGCCTTCGGAGATCCCAGGCCTTGAAGCGCGTCTGGTGAGCCGCTTCCAATGGGGTATGGTCGCGGATGTCGAGCCGCCGGACCTCGAGCACCGCATCGCCATTCTTCGCGAAAAGGCTGCGATCGACCACCTCGAGATGACCCTCCCGGAGGATGTCATCCGGTTCATCGCCGAGAATGTGCGGTCCAGTGTCCGCGAGCTCGAGGGGTCCATCATCAAGCTGCTCGCGTACGCATCACTCAAGCACCAGGAGATCTCGATCGAGCTGGCGCGCGAGGCTTTGCGCGACAAGCTCCGGCCGTCGGCGAGTGGCGGCGCCGTTGGCCTCACCAGCTTCACGATCCAGGACGCCGTCGCCAAGGAATGGGGCGTCACGAGTGAGGGGGTTCGGTCCAAGACGCGTACAAAAAGCCTGACGGTGCCGCGTCAACTCGCTATGTACCTGATGCGTGAAATGCTTGGAATGCAGTTGGTGGAAATCGGCGCCGGATTTGGGGGCCGTGATCACTCAACCGTTATTCACTCACTCGAACGCGCACGCGCGATGATCGCAGAAGAGCCGCAAACCGCACAGCGTGTATCGCGACTGCGAATGGCGCTTGAGGCGCTTCGATAACCCACACCCATCCACAAGTTCTTCGCCCCCCGACCGTGTCCAGCTGAACTTTTGTGGGGCGCGACCGTGTTCCACACCGAACTCACAGTCGAATTCTCTAGCGAACTACATACCCAGCATTAAGTTGTGCAGGTCGTCCACATCACTACGTGCTCTACTACTACTACTAGATATATCTCTTTAATGAGCACTAGAAGTGAAGTGGCGTTCATCCACATTCCAACGGATCGTTGATGCGTTTCACGATTTCGCGTGAAAAGTTGCAGGAAGGGCTCGCCGCCGTCGCCTCAACAGTGCCGGCGAAGACAACGTTGCCCGTTCTCGCGAACATCCTCATTGAGACCACCGACAAGGGAATCCGACTCTCGGGTACCGACCTCGATATCGCGGTAAGCACCGAAGTCAGCGCGGACGTCGACGCCCAAGGTGCGATGACGATCCCGGCCAAGAAGCTTGCCGAGATCGCCAAGGAGCTTCCTCCGTCGCCGGTGAAGTTCGCGTCGTCCGGAGAACAGCGCGTCACGCTCGATTGCGGGCGCTCCCACTTCAAGATCCTCGGCCTCCCCAAGGACGAATTCCCCAGCTTCCCTGCGGTCAAGTTCAAGGACAGCTGGCGCGTGCGCGCTGGCGAGCTGCGGAAGCTCATTGACCACACGTCTTTCGCGGTCTCCAACGAGGAGAGTCGGCCGATCCTCAACGGCGTTCTCTGGGAGCTTCGCGCCGAACAGATGCGCATGGTGGCCACCAACGGCCACCGCCTTGCCAAGATGGAAGTACCGATCGCGACGGCCGGCGCGCCGTCCAGCGACCTCATCGTTCCACCCAAGGCTCTGGATCAGATCCGCCGCCTGTTTCCGGAAGACGAGGAGCTCGAGATTGCCAAGGGCGACAACCACCTCGGATTCCGCTCTCCGATCACTTCGGTGTTTACGCGGCTGATCGAGGGTCCGTATCCGAACTACACACAGGTGATCCCGAAGGACAACGACAAGTTCGCCATCGTGGACAAAACGGCGCTGATCGGAGCGCTCAAGCGCATGTCAGTCATTGCGTCGGACCAGACCCATCGCATCCGCCTGTCGTTCAACCAAGCGCTGCTGCGGTTCAGTGTTCAGACGCCGGACCTCGGTGAGGCAACCGACGAGCTGCCGGTGCGTTACACGGGCGACCCGATCGACATCGGGTTCAACGCCAGCTATCTGCTCGAGATCCTGCGCTTTCTGCCCACGGACGAAGTGAAGATCACGATGAAGGCGCCCGAGCGCGCAGCCACGCTCGAACCGGAGAACTGGAAGGATCCGGCGACGTACCTCACGCTCGTGATGCCGCTGCGGCTGGTCGATTAAAAGCAGGAAGGAGGAAGGAGAGAGGAGGAAGGAAGCATCTCCTTCCGCCTTCCACCTTCCTCCTTCCTGAAGGAAGCGGGTTCCCAGCCGATAAGCCGGGTTCTGTCGAGGACGGTCATTCGTCTTGGAGTGTGGTCGCCCACACCCTCTAGCAGCCTACCCGCAGCGTCTTGATCGGGCCGGGCCAGCCCTCGCTGCTTATTTGGCCTTTCTCCAACCGAAGTTTCTCGATGCCGACGCTGTTGCCAGCGTCGCGGTGGGCTCTTACCCCACCTTTTCACCCTTGCCTGAGCTCGCTTGCGCGGGCCATCGGCGGTTGTTCTCTGTGAGACTGTTTGTAACGGCGACCTCACGATCGCCGCTCCCAGGCGTTACCTGGCGATCTGCCCTGTGGAGCCCGGACTTTCCTCGGGATTGCTCCCGCGACCGTCTGGCTGGAAACCACGCTCCCATGAATATATCGAAAGGCGACCGGTCGCTCCTCTTCGCCCCGACAGACAGCCACCACGGAGGTCGCCGCACGAATCGAAATACTGCAGCCCCACATTGCAGTGGAAGGATTATGACGAGAGGACGCGCCCGGCCAACCAGATGACGAGCCGCTGACTGCCGTCTCCTAGCGTGCTCGCGCGGTTGACGCCTCAGGCGACCGCCCCACCCCTCTCAAGGCACGCGCAATGTCAGCCATCGGAACCGTCCCGCGAAGCACAATCCCCGCAAGCCTCACCTCCGTCACAACTGTCCTCACACCGGCCGAGCGCTCGCGCGTCGATGCGGCAGGCCAAGGGCTATATCGCGCCATTCATCGCGACTCAGTGCAGGATGTCGCACGCGACGTCCGGGAGTCGCGTGCCAGCGCTGTGGTTGTGAGCGTGAAGGTCTGCGACCGCGGAATGGCCGAGCCACTCACGGCTATGGTTCGCGAGTTCCCGCGCGTGCCAACGCTCGCTCTCTTGAGCGAACTCACGCCACGCACCCCCCAGACGCTGCTGCTCCTGGGAACAAGCGGGGTTCGCCGCCTAATCGACGTGCGCGACGCGTCGGGTTGGTCGCAACTGCGGTCCGCGGTATGCGACGAATGCGGCAACACCATCCAACGGTATGCGCTGGGCAAGTTGGCGCAGGACCTCGCCGGCGCGTCCGATGATTGTTGGCGCTTCTTTCAGTCGCTGTTCCTCTGCACGCCAGACGTCTACACAATCCGCCGCCTGGCGCGGCACCTGGATGTCATGTCCAACACCCTGATGAGTCGCTTCTTCCGGGCACAACTGCCATCACCCAAGCGCTATCTCGCGATGGCGCGACTGGTGCGCGCGTCGCACCTGTTCGAGAACCGCGGGTTCAGTGTGGCGAACGTCGCCAACCACTTGCAGTACTCGTCGCCGCAGAGCTTTGGTCGGCACGTCCGCGCCCTGCTCAGCACCACGGCGGTGGAGTTTCGCGCACGATTCGACGCCGCCACCATGGTCGAGCGATTCCGGCACGACCTTGTTCATCCGTACCTGGACCGCCTGCGCCGCATCCACCCGCTGGCCAGAAACAGCGGATCGATCCGTCAGGTGATGTGAGGGAGAATCTCGCTGGCTTTCGCCAGCGCACGCACGCGGAGGCCGAGCGACTCCAGATGCTCACGTCCACCCTCCTCGCGGTCGACGAGCGCCAGCACCCCCAACGGTACTGCGCCCATTTGTCTCACGGCCTCGATCGCTTTGGCAGCCGAACCGCCGGTCGTGACGACATCCTCGATGATGACAACCCTCTGACCTGCCTCAACCGGCCCTTCGACGAGCTTGCCGGTGCCGTGAGCCTTCGCCTCTTTGCGCACCGTAAACGCACGGAGTGGTGACGCGGAGCCCGCGCTCGAGTGGCAAATCGCGTACGCAATAGGATCCGCGCCCATTGTCAGGCCGCCGACTGCGTCTGGCGTCCATCCGGCGTCGGCGATCGCGGCGAGCCCCAGTGTTCCCACGAGCTGCTGACCGTCCGGCGTCATTGTGGTCTGTCGCGCGTCGATGTACAAATTGGACTCGCGTCCGGACGCCAGCGTGAACTTTCCTCGGCGCGCGGAGCGCGACGCCAGCATCCGGATCAGGCGGTCGTGGTCAGTCATCGGTCGGGCACGATAGTCCGCGAACAGGGCACCGTCAAATCGCTACGCCAAGATCGTTTTCCACCATCACCAAGCGCGTCGGCAATGTCGCCGTGCTGATCGGCCTGGTCGCGCTGTCCATCGTGGGCATCGTAACCCTCGCCGACACAACATTGCGCGTAGCACTGTGGCTGTTGGGCGCACTCGCATTCGCGGCCCTGTGGGCAGGCTTGGCGCGCGAGCGGCATCAGTCCGCCCAACTCGTCCAACGTACCGAGGAACTCGAGCGCCTGTATCAGGACGTCGCCAAAGCGAATCGCATGAAGGGCGAATTCCTCGCCAACGTGTCGCACGAGCTCAGAACGCCGCTCAACGCCATCGTCGGCTTTGCCGAGATGCTCAAGGACGGCACGTACGGAGACCTGACCGCGCGACAGGCAGCCCCCGTGGACCGCATCGCGACTTCCACAGCGCACTTGCGGACACTGGTGGACCAACTTCTCGACATCGCGAAGATCGCTGCCGGCCGGGTCGACTTTCACCCGGAGGACATCTCACTCAAGGCGTTCGTTCTCGATGTTGCCGCCGAAATGGAGTCGCTTGTCAACGAACGTGGGTTGACGCTCACGATTTCAGTCGATTCGTCTGTTTCGCGCGTGAACACGGACGCGACACACCTGCGTCAGATCCTGATCAACCTCATCGGCAATGCGGTGAAGTACACGAACGCTGGCGGCATCCAGGTTCGGGCGAAATTCACAGTGGGTGCCTCACGAGCCAGCGCCGCCGCAACCGCCGAGCCGCTACCGGAGTACGTCGCAGAGCTCGTCCGGCCCGCGTGGCTCAAACTCCAAGTGAATGACACTGGAGTCGGAATCGCGCTCGAGGACCGGGATCGCGTTTTCGACGAGTTCGAGCAGGTCAATGCCGGCCCTCGAACGGTTTCGGCCCGACGCGGAACCGGCCTTGGCTTGGCGATCTCGCGGCGACTCGCTCGGCTGATGGGCGGAGACTTGACGTTGGCGAGCGAGCTCGGGCGCGGGTCGACGTTCACCATCTGGCTGCCCCTCGATACGCCTGCCCGGTCGCAGGTCTAGTCCCGCACCTCGCGACCGAACATCTGCTTCAGGCGGCCCATGAAGCCGCCGCCCGCTGCTTCCACTGTCTGTTCCGCCGCGCCTCGCAGAGCCTTCGCGAATTCCACCGTCGTCTGAAAACGTTTGGCCGGGTCCTTGGCCAGGCCCTTCATGATGACTTCTTCCACCGCAGACGAGAATCGCACCCCGGGCTTGGCCGAGTTGAGCTGGATCGGCGGCTGCGACAGCAACTGCGAGAACATTTCACGCGGCGTCTTGGCGGTGTAGGGAAGGCAGCCCGACATCAGGAAGTAAGCGATCGTCGCCAAGCTGTATTGGTCAGCTGCCGGCGTCACGAGTTCGCCTGAAAGCGCTTCCGGGGCGACGTACATCAACGTGCCGACGAAGAAACCGGCGCGCGTCAACCGCTGCTCGGGCTGGGTGTCAGTGTCCGTGGCGATGCCAAAATCCAGGAGCTTCACGGCGCCGCTCTCAGAGTGGTACATGACGTTCTCTGGCTTGAGATCGCGATGCACGATGCCGGCGTCGTGCGCAGCCTGAACGCCCGCGGCGATCTGCTCCGTAATGCTCGCGACCTCGGGAAGCGGCAGCGGACCGTTTCTGCGGGCGTATTTCTCGAGGAGGTCGCCCAACGCCCACTCGATCGCCAAGAAGTGCATCCCCGGCGTGGCTTCGCCGATTTCGATCGTCTTTACGACGTTCGGGTGGACAACGCGCTCACCGAAACGGGCCTCACGCAGAAAGCGGGTGACCGCCGTCTTGTCGTTGCGCAGTTTTTCGCGCAGAACCTTGACGGCCACGACGCCGTGCGATGAGTGCGACGCCTTGAAAACGGCTGACGTGCCACCCTCGCCCACTTCATTCTCGAGCGTATAGCCCGAGAGCGTCTTCCCAACCATGCTCTCTCGTGGCACGGCGGTGAACCTAACGCTCGTGCGGGGGTCGGGGAAGCGACTGGCGTACAGTATTTCCGGGCCGCAACCCGATGCGGCGCCACGGCTTCGGTCGGGTGGCGTGATGCTGCGCTCTCATGGTCCATGGGCGTTCAATCTTCTTGACAAAAATCCGTGCCGACTTTTATGTGGGTTCGCGCAAGCTACGGCCCGTGCCCCTCCCCTCCAGTTGGGTACCGAGGGCTCGCTTCGCGGGAGGACGGGAGTATGCCCAAGGGGAAGGTGAAGTGGTTCAATGACGCGAAGGGCTTTGGCTTCATTGAACAAGAGGGTGGTGAAGATGTGTTCGTGCACTTCTCGGCGATCCAGATGGATGGCTTCAAGACGCTCACCGAGGGACAGGTGGTCGAATTCGAGGTCAAGACTGGAGACAAGGGTCTCCACGCTGCGAACGTCACGCGCGGCTGAACTCTCGCCCCAACACGAACAGCTACCGTCTGCCAGTTACAGCTTGGCAGGCGGTGTTGTTTTTTAAGGAGTGTCCGCTTCCCCGCCCGTTCGACCCACAGTCTTCCTCGTTGACGGCTATGCCCTGATCTATCGCGCGTTCTACGCGATGATCTCGCGGCCCCTCACCACCAGTAGGGGCGAAAACACTTCCGCGGCATGGGGCGTCGTCAACTTCCTCAACCGCCTGCTCAATACCCACAAGCCCGACTACGTGGTGTGGGTGCACGACTCGGGCTCGTCGTTCAGAAAAGAGACATACCCCGAGTACAAGGCGACGCGTGAAAAGCTGTCATCCGATCTCCAGCAGGACTTCGACCGGGGCATGGAGCGCATAGCGGCGCTGCTCGCCGCCTACCGCGTGAAGGTCACCGCGATTCCGGGATACGAGGCCGATGACGTTATCGGAACGCTGGCGCTCGAAGCGGTGAAGCAGAAAGTCAACGCGGTGATCGTCTCAGGCGACAAGGACTTTCAGCAGCTTGTGCGGCCTGGCATCTGGTTGCTCAACCCCGGGCGCGGCGGACCGGCCAGCGTCGAAGAGCACTGGGTGAGCACCGAGAACGCCACGGAGCGACTGGGCGTTCCGCCGGAGCGTGTCACGGATTATCTGGCGCTCGTCGGCGATTCGTCAGACAATGTGCCGGGCGTGAAGGGCATCGGCGACAAGGGCGCCGTCGAGCTCGTGAATCAGTTCGGCGGGATCGAGGAAATCCTGGCGCACGCCGCGGAGATCAAAGGAAAACGTCCACGCGAGGCGCTGCTCGCGCAGGGCGACGCCGCTCGACTGTCGAAGTCTTTGGTCACGCTCAAGACCGACGTGCCGGTCTCACTTGAACTGGACGAGCTCAAGGTCCGCGAACCGGACACGACAGCGCTGCGTGCACTGCTCGTGGAGCTCGAGTTCCACACCCTGGCGCGCCAGATCGAAACGCCCGAGGACGTCCCCGCCCCGGCTTCAGAGGCCGCCACCACTGCAGGGCGCGACCGCCGCAGCGAAATCATCGTCACCACCAAAGACGCCAACCGCGTTGTTACTGCGGCGCGCACGGCCCGCAGAATGGCCGTTGCGGTGCTCACCGCGCCGAAACCCGACGCCCCATTCGCCACCGACCCACTGCGGTCCACGATTGTGGCGATCGCGATCGGCCTCGAGAACGGCGAACGGTTCTACCTCCCCCTGGCACACCGCGCGTGGCAGCCACCGCAAACATCCCTTGGCCTGGACGGCGGCGACCCAACGCCGAGGAAGTCGCGCGCAAAAACGGGCGAGTCCGAGAGCATCGCAGCCAAAGCGCTCGCGTCCGGCGGGAGCGAAGTCACCAACTTGCCGGCGCTCGACAGCAAGGACATGGCACCGCTGGCGGCGCTGCTTGGCGACGAGAGCGTCAAGAAGATGACGGCGAACGGAAAGTTCGACTTGCTCGCGCTGCGAACGGTCGGGGTCTCCCTCGCCGGCATGGACTTCGACACCACAATTGCGAGTTACCTGCTGGACCCGGGCCGCCGAGCGCACGGGCTGGAGCAATTGTCACTCGAGTTCCTGCAGGAAAAGACCGTGGACCTCGAAGAACTCTGCGGTAAGGGCAAGTCGCTGATCCCGTACGAACAGGTACCCGTCGCGGCGGCGGCTGACTACGCGTGCGCGCGAATGGACGTCGCTGTTCGTTTGCGCTCCTTGATTGAGCCGCAGCTCGACGAGATGGCTGCACGAAAACTCCAGGATGACGTGGAGATCCCGCTGGTCCCGGTGCTGGCCGACATGGAGTGGACCGGCATCTCGATCGATGTCGAGGGGTTCGCCGAGCTCAAGAAGCGATTCGAAGGCGAGCGTCGCCGGCTCGAGGGCACGATTCACACGGCGGCCGGGCGCGAATTCAACATCAACTCTCCCATCCAGCTCCGCGAAATCCTCTTCGACCAGATGCAGTTGCCTGTACTGAAAAAGACGGCGAGCGGGCCGTCGACCGACGCAAGCGTGTTACAGCAGCTGGCCGAAATGGGACATGAGTTGCCGGCGCTGCTCATGGAATACCGGGCGGTGACGAAGCTCGAGAACACCTACATCGACACCCTGCCGGCGCTCATCAATCCGCGCGACGGTCGCCTGCACACGACGTACAACCAGACGGTCGCCGCTACCGGGCGGCTCTCGTCCGAAGATCCGAATCTCCAGAACATCCCAATTCGCACTGAACTCGGACGGGAGATCCGGAAACTCTTCATTCCGCGGTCCGGTTGGAAACTCCTTTCGGCGGATTACTCGCAGATCGAACTGCGGCTGCTCGCTCATCTGTCGGCGGACGAGTCGTTCGTGGCCGCGTTCAAGGCAGGCGGGGACATCCACCGCCAAACCGCCGCGCTGATTTTCGAAGTCAAGGTCGATGCCGTGACCGCGGACATGCGAGCGCGGGCGAAGACCATCAACTTTGCCACGATCTACGGGCAGGGCGCTCATGCGCTGTCGTTGCAGTTGAAGGTCACGAACGCGGAAGCGAAGGTGTTCATCGACCGCTATTTCGAACGCTTTGCCGGGGTGCGGCGCTTTCTCGACTCCTGCGTCGAGTTCGCCCGGGACAAGGGCTACGTGCAGACGCTGTTCGGCCGGCGCCGGTATATCCCCGAGGTTCGCGAACGGAATTCCAACATCCGCGCGTTCGGCGAACGCACCGCCGCGAACTCCCCCATTCAGGGTTCCGCGGCCGACCTCATCAAGATCGCCATGATCCGAGTCGCCAAGGCGATGAAGAAAGAGAAACTGAACGCCGCGATGCTGCTCCAGGTGCACGACGAGCTGGTATTCGAAGCCCCGCCTCAAGAAATCGACACCCTCACCGCGCTCGTCCGCCGCGAAATGGAAGGCGCGGCCAAGCTCTCGGTGCCGTTGGTGGTAGACGTTGGCGTCGGGCCCAACTGGCTCAAACCGAAGTAGGTATGGCGGACGGGATTCCCGAGGACTACGATGTGTCCTATCGCGAATTCGACTCTCGCCGGGACGGGATGATCCACGCCATGAGCGGAGGCCTCTGGTTGCATCGGCACGTCTGGCGCGGCACACCCATGGCACACCTGGTGTCCACTGACCGCGAGAAGCTGCTCCGCTACGGGCAGCGCGTGGGCATTCCAGCGAGCCGGCTGCAACACAAGCCATTGAAGGATCCGCGTACGGGCGAGCGCCGAGAGGCGTGGCACTGGGATCTCGGTGGCCCAGTCCTGCCGCCCAAGACCGAGACGCACCGATGAATCTCGAGTCCTTCGGTCTGCATCGTAAAGAGCTCCGTGCCTGGGCTATGTATGACTGGGCGCTCTCGGGACTGCAGACCGTCATCATGACGGCGGTGTTCCCGATCTACTTCGTGAGCGTTGCCGGTGCGGGCCTCGAGGGGTCAGCCGCAACGCAGCAACTGGCACGCGCCAACACCGTTGCAATGCTGATCGTTGCGCTCACCGCGCCTTTCCTCGGCGCGCTCGCGGATTTCGCCGCGGCAAAGAAGCTCCTTCTGGCGGTCGCCACCGCGCTCGGTGCTGCGGCGACGGTTGCGATGTTCGCCGTCGAGCGCGGCGACCTTTCCTTGGCCTTCTGGCTTTACGTCATTGCCCTGGTTGGAGGCTCGGGGTGCCTCGTCTTCTACGAAGCGCTGCTGCCTCACATTGCCAGCGCCAAGGAAATGGATCGCGTTTCGACAGCGGGATACGCCTTGGGCTATCTCGGCGGCGGATTGCTGCTCGCGATCAACCTTGCCTGGATCCTCAAGCCTGCACTGTTCGGGTTGCCCGAGGGCACGCTGCCAACAAGGCTTGCGTTCGTCTCCGTTGGCGTCTGGTGGGTGCTGTTCGCAGTGCCGCTGTTCCGCACTGTGCCCGAGCCCCCCCGCGCGCTGGAATCGGACGAAACGCCGGGCGCAAATCCGATGGTCGTTGCCTTTCAGCGGATTGGAGAGACCCTCCGCGAGCTGCGGGGCTACAAACAGGCCTTTCTGATGTTGGGGGCGTTCCTCATCTACAACGACGGAATCTCGACCATCATCAAGATGGCCACGGCGTACGGGACGGAGATTGGCATCGAGCGTGGCGCACTCATAACGGCGGTGCTGGTAGTCCAGTTCGTGGGCGTTCCGTGCGCTTTCCTTTTTGGGCGCTTGGCGGGTCGCATCGGCGCCAAGAACGCGATCCTGATCGGGCTGGTCGTGTATGCCGCCATCAGCATCCTGGGCTACTACATGACCACGGCGACGCACTTTTTCATCTTGGCGGCGCTCGTTGGCATCGTGCAGGGCGGCACACAGGCACTCAGCCGCTCGCTCTTCGCGAGCATGATTCCGTTGCACAAAAGCGGCGAGTTCTTTGGCTTCTACAGCATCTTCGAAAAGTTCGCCGGCATTTTCGGCCCGCTGCTGTTCGATATCGCCATCACGACCACCGGGTCGAGCCGCAATGCCATCCTGTCGGTCATCGCCTTCTTTATCATCGGCGGCTTGATCCTCACCCGCGTCAACGTCGAGGAAGGGCGCCGACAGGCCTTGGCGCGCTCCGTGTGATTTGAGGGCGCTCCGTCGAAATCCAGACTAGGACTCATGTTGCGCCGCCCTTTGGCAGTTTGGCTCATCTTGGTCGCAGTAGCGTGCGGGGGCGCTGACAAAGCACCCGACGCGGCGCGCGCGTCAACCTTCGAGGTCGACAGCACACCGGTTGCGGTCAGTGGCTTGTGGCCCGCCGAACTCGGGGATGCGCTCGTGATCCCCTCCGACACGGAGAACGTTGCCGTCGTGCTTTACCCGGCCAGCCTGACGGCCTCGCTCGACCCCAAGTCGCAACTCACGCTGCTCGCACCTGGCGGCGACACGGTCAGAGTCCGTGTCGGCGTTTCGAGCATGGACACAGTTCACTGCGGCGACGCGCCAATGGTCCGGCTCGGCCGCGCAACGCCAGAGGTGTGGTCGCTTGGAGTCGGCGGATTGACCGCTCGCACCATCCACGCGGACTCCATCGAAGGCCTGTCTCCGGCGGACTCGCTCGCCTACTCGGTGGAGGCCGCGCGCATGGCGTCCGCGGTCACAACGGGAAACGGCTCGCGGCTGCGCGGTCTTCCGTTTTCGTTGGTGTCAGTGCGCCGACTCAGGCTTGGGGACACAACCATCCTTGCCGCCCAGCTTGTCCGTCGTGTGAACCTGGAGGCCAACCCGGCCGAGGAGCGGACGTTCGTGATCGGCGAGCGCACGTCGTCGTCGCCATTCACCACGGTGCACAGTGATCGCTCCGAGGGCACCGAGGAAACCGCGGCACACTACGACCTGATCGGCGCGTTCCGCGCTGGTGCTGCCACGTACTGGGTGATTTCGACCGACGCCCCGAACGGATCAACCGTCCAGATGCTCGAGCGCGTCGGCGGCAAGTGGAGCCTGCGCTGGGCGCGCTCGATTTCGTGCTGAGCTAGCCCGTCCTGCGCCGGCCGAGCATGGCCGAGCATGGCCGGCGCAACGCCTCGGCCAAAGACCCCCAGCGCCGCGAGCGTCAGCACGTATGGAATCATAAGCACCAGTTCATACCGGATGCGCCAGCCGAGGGCCTGCACGACGTATTGCAATGCCATTGCCAGGCCGAATCCGAGGCTGGCGACGGTGACGCCGGTCATCTTCCAGCGGCCAAGCGCGACGATCGCGATCGCGATGAATCCGCGGCCCGCGGACATGTTTTCGGCGAATGATCCGGCTTGTGCCAGAACCAGCGTCCCACCAGCCAACCCGCCCATCGCGGACCCGAAGAGAACTGCACCCGTCTGGACAAGTCCCACGCGAATGCCGGCCGCTTCGGCCGCCTCATGCGAGTCGCCCACGGCGCGGAGCGCGAGACCCGCATGGGTTCGGTGCAGCCACCACCACGCGAGCGGAACGATCGCGAATGCGAAATAGGTGGTGAAGGGCTGCGCGAAAAGCGCCTTGCCGATCAGCGGCAGCTCCGACAAAAACGGGATCACGAGCGCCTGCTCTGTGGCCTCGACCGTCGCTACCGCTCCACCACGTGCCCGGAACAACGTGCCCGTGACGCCCAACGCGAGCATCGTGAGCGCGGTTCCGACGATCACCTGATCGAGTCGACGCCAGACCGAAAAGACGACGAGCAACATTCCAACGGCCGCTCCAGCGAGAATAGCCGCGCCATACCCGGCGGCCGGAAATGCCCCGCCGACGACGAAAGCGGCGTAGGCACCGGCGATGATACATCCCTCGATGCTGATGTTGAGCACTCCGGAGCGCTCGGTCACGCTCTCACCAATCGCCGCAAGCAGCAGTGGCGTTGCCGTCCGGACCGCAGCTTCGAGAAGCGGGGCGACATCGCTCATGCTGCCTGCCCAGCAAGGCTTCGCTTCAACACACCAGATCCCAGTGCCAGCGTCGCGAGGATTACGACGGCCTCGAGCGCGGACGCGACGACGGACGGAACGCCTGCATCACGCTGCATACCCAGCGCGCCGGTTTCGAGTGCGGCGAAAAGGAGGGCAGTGAGCGGCACGAAGTTCGGCCGCAGCCCAGCGAGAATCGCGACCGCGATGGCCGAGAATCCATAGCCCGGAGAGATGTTTTCATAGAGCGCGTACGTCACACCGGTGACCTCGACCCCGCCTGCGAGACCGGCAAAAGCACCACTCACGATCAGGGCCCTCGCAGTCACTCGGGGTACATCGACGCGGCCAACGACCGCCGCCGCTGACGGCGAAGCACCAACCGCACGAACGCGAAAGCCTGCCGCTGTTTCCTTCAAGAACCACCATGCGCCGGCGCAAACGATCGCCGCCAGCAAGATGCCAAGGTGCAAGCGCGAGTCTGGCACGAAGCGCGCCAGCCGAGCCGACGTCGCGATGAGCTCGGTCTGTGGGTATACCGCGGTCGGCTCCTGCAGCGGACCGCGAACGAGGTAAGCGACCAGGTTCGCGGCGATGAAATTCAGCATGATCGTGCTGATCACTTCGAGCACGCCGTATTTTCGCTTGAGCACTGCCGCGATCCCGGCCCACGCGGCGCCCCCCAACGCGCCGGCGAGCACCGCGAGCACCAACTGAAGCGGGCCGAAGGACTGTTCCAGTCCAACCACCGTTGCCGCCACCGCGCCGGCCATGAGTTGCCCTTCGGCCCCGATGTTGAAGACGCCGGCGCGAAACGCGATGCACAGCCCTGCGCCGATGAGCGCGAGAGGAATCGCACGCACCAGCGTGCCAGAGAAGAAGGCGCTGGTTGTCCCGAACGAGCCGCGCCAAAACGCGGAGACAACGTCCAGTGCGTCACCGGTCGGCGAGAGCCACCATAGCGACAGCAACACCATGAGCAGTATGCCGACAGTTGATACTATCGCGACCAACGCTCGGCTTTGTGTCATGCGGCGCCAAGCATCAAACCGCCCACGCGATCGCGGTCGAGTCCTGCCTCACGCACGCCTCCCTGGTAAACCACCAGCACACGTGTGGCCAGCGACAGCACTTCGTCCAAATCGCTCGAATGAACGACCACCAGCGCCCCGGCTGCGGCCGCCGCGCGGAGCTGCTCGTGCACGAACGCGGTGGAGTTCAGGTCCAGTCCACGAGTCGGATTGTCGGCGACGATGACATCCACCGGTTCCTCAAGCGCCCCGCCCACCACAAGCCGCTGCTGGTTTCCGCCCGACAGAGTCGCGGCGAGTTCCAGTTCTGTTGGGGCGACCACCCCAAATCGCTGCATCAGGTTGCGGGTGCGTTCGCGCACCCTACTCCACGGGACACGACCGCGCGCCGGGCCCACGCCACGCAATGCCAGGTTCTCTGCCAGCGACATCGACTGGATGATTCCGTCGCGGTGTCGGTCTGCGGGAACCACAACAACCCTCCCCGGCAGCCGCAGCGAGCCAGAAGCCGGGCGTCGCAATGCACCAATCGCCTGAAGCAACTCGTTCTGTCCGGCGCCTTCCACGGCCGCCACCCCGACGATCTCGTGCCGTCGCAGAGAAAACGTGGCGCTGCGAAGCCGTACCACCCCACGGTCATCGGTGACCGAGACCTCCTTCGCCGCGACAACTTCTTCGCCAGGCGAGACAGCGGCCACATTGCGCGACGTCGGCACTTCGGGAAAGATCGCGCGCGTGAGCGACGCCTCGGTGTTTCCACTCGCGGGACCCTCAAAAACAACGCGCCCCCGCCGCAGGACGGTGATCTCGTCGGCGACAGACAGGGCCTCACGCAACTTGTGCGTGACCAGTACGACCGACCCGCCGTTGGCGGCAAATCCGCGAATCCACGCGAGTAGATCGCGAACCTCCGCCGGCGCCAGGACGGCCGTGGGCTCGTCGAGGATCAGCACCCGGGCATCTGCCGCCAATGCCTTGAGGATCTCGAGCCGCTGACGCTGCGTCAGCGACAAATCCTTCACCGGAACATCGAGCGGGACCTCGAGGCCGGAGGCGGTCGCGACGGCGCGAAGGCGCTCGGCGACATGGCGTGGGTCGAATCGTCCGGAACCACCAAGCGCGACATTCTCGACGGCGGTAAGCGAATCTGCCAGCGACAAATGCTGGTGCACCATTCCCAGTCCGGAGATGGCCGCCGACCGTACGGAGGCGCCCAGTGACACTCTCCCGAACACGGATACGGTGCCGGTATCCGGTGTCACGATCCCCATGGCGACGCGCATCAGTGTGCTCTTGCCTGCGCCGTTTTCTCCGAGCAAGGCGTGAACGCTCCCGGGCCGCACCTTGAGGCTCACCTCCGTCAGCGCTTCAACCGCGCCGAACTTCTTGCTGATGTCGCGGAGTTCGAGCGCGAGCGATTCGCCGCGGTCGCTCGTTGTCACAATCCGGTCGGAACGTTCACAAAGACCGACGAAATGTCGAATCGCGACGCGAGGTGCGTGCCCAGCGCCCGTACGCCCAGCGTTTCAGTGGCGTAGTGCCCCGCGTAGAGCACGACCAGGCCTAATTCCATCGCCTCGACCGCGGTGTGGTGTGCGCCCTCGCCGACGATGAGCGTGTCGACACCGCGCGCGCGGGCCTCCTCAAACGTCGCGGAGTTTGCGCCGGCGCCCGTAACGATTGCCCACCGCTTGGTGCGATGGCCCTTGGGAAACGGCGTCGCCACGAGCGTCGTCTCAAACTGCGAGGAAAACCCTGTGGCACGTTTCACCAGCCGCGCGGTGTCCTCATCCGCGGCGCCGCTGACGCCGATTTCCACGCCTCGAAACTGGCCGAATGTCGAGTCGGGCTTGAGCGCGAGTTCTTTGGCGAGCAGCACGTTGTTGCCGAACGCGGGGTGCATGTCCAGCGGAATGTGCGACGAGTAGATCGCCAATCCGCCATTGATCGCGTCGCGCAGCCGGTCGAACGCGACTCCAACGATCGGATGGCTGCTGCGCCAGAACATTCCGTGATGCACGAGTAGCAGGTCTGCCCGCTCGCGAAGGGCCCCTGCGATCGTATGAGCGGAATAGTCGACTGCTGCCGCGACCCGCGTCACCTTGCCGCCGTTCGACAACTGAAGGCCGTTGAACGCCGCGTCGTAATCCGGCACTTCGGTGTGCCGAAGTTCCCCGTCGAGGTACGAAACCACCTCGGACAGCGTGCTCATTTCGGCGCCATGGCCGGAGTGGCCGCAGAGAACTTTCCGTCGTGCATAAGGGCGCGAATCGAATCGACGCTGCCGCGCACGAGGGGCGGGACCCGATCAGCGAGCGCGGGATTCATCACCAGCTCCACCACGCCGGTCTTGGAATCGAACGTCACCACCCGTGTCCGGAACGTTCCTGATTTCACTTCCTGGGCGACAAGGAAAAACGCCCTCGGGAGGTCGATGACCACACTGCCAACAGTGACTTCGGGCGCGACGGAATTCTGGTTCGAGTTGGAGCCGACGATGTAGACGCCCTTCCGCTCGCGCGCCGCCTGAAAGACACCCAGCCCTGCGGCATCGGCGTTCTGGAAGATCACGTCCGCTCCGCGACCGATCTGCGCAATCGCCAGTTCCTTTCCGGCGCTGACATCCTCCCAGTTGCCGATATACGCGGTAAGCACGCGCGTGCTGGGGTTCACGCGCCTGGCGCCGGCCTCAAACGCGACGAAGCTCTCGCGCACCGGCGGCAGGTCGGTTCCGCCAATCACGCCCAGCACGCCGGACTTGCTCATGGCCGCTGCAACCATTCCGGCCAAATACGACGCGTCCGCGAAGTTGAACGAAATACCGGCAAGGTTGTCGCCCGCCGTGTTCCCGCTGGTCGTGACATAAATGGTCTTCGGGAACTGCGGCGCAACTCGGCGCGCGGCGTCCTGGAATTCAAAGCCGTGACCGAACACGAGCGCGTAGCCGCGCGAGCCATACTCGCGAAAGTTCTCCTCGAAGTCGGCCGGCGTCTTCGTCTGGACGTGGCTCACCTGGGCGTTCAGGCTGTCCCGAATTCGCATCAAGCCATCATACGCGCCTCCGTTCCACGACTGATCGGAAATCGGCCCCGGAGTCAGCAATGCCACGCGAAAATCACTCTTGGGCGCTGACTCACCAGCGCAGCCGCTAATGGCCGCGATCGCGACAGCACAAAGCAACGAACGGCAAACCGTCATGCGCGATCCCGGTTCGGCCCGAGCACGACATCCAGTACGCGTTCGAGGTCGTCTGCCGAGTAGAACGAGATCTCGATCGCGCCTTTTTCGGGGCCGTTGAGTTTGATCGCGACATCGGTTTGAAGACGGCGGCGCAACTCATCTTCGAGCCGTCGCAGCAGCGGCGCCTTTGCAGGCGTTGCCGGCTTTCCGCTCGTCTTCCTCTCGGGCGTCGGCTGTTGCACGGCGCGCGCGCGACTCTCGAGTTCGCGCACACTCATTTGCCGCGCGACTGCCTCATTCGCCAGCGCCAACGCCTTCCGGTCGTCATCGATCGACACGAGCGCGCGTGCATGGCCCGCGCTCAGGTGGCCCTTGGCGACAATGTCGAGAATTGCTTGCGGCAGCTGCAGGATCCGCAGCGCCGTCGTGATGGACGTGCGGTCCTTGCCAACCGCGTCGGCGATTTGTGCGTGCGTGAAACCAAACTCGTCCGAGAGGCGCTGGAATCCCTTGGCCTCATCAACGGGGTTGAGGTCCGCGCGCTGCAGGTTCTCTACGAGCGCGAGCGTCAGCACCGTGCGGTCGTCGACGTCGCGGATGATGGCCGGAATGTCTTTCCATCCCAGGCGCGTCGCGGCGCGCAGTCGGCGTTCGCCGGAGATCAGTTCGTATCCGCTCGGTGTCTGGCGAACGGTGACGGGCTGCAGGAGGCCCGAGGCCTTGAGCGAAGCCTGGAGTTCTGCCAACTCAACCTCGTCAAACTCGCGTCGCGGTTGGTACGGATTCGGCAGGATCGACGCGATCGCCAATCGCTGGTACTCGGAGGAGGGAACCGACGTTTCCACCGGAGTGGGAGCGACGAGCGACGCCGCTGCGCCGGGAATCAGCGCCTCCAAGCCGCGGCCAAGCCTTCTCGGCTTCTCGAGGCTCATGGTGCGCTCGGTGCTGGAACTGCCACACGGTTGGCGCCACTGCGTGTCCGCTGCATCAGTTCCTCCGCGACTTTGACGTAGGCCTGCGCACCCACTGAAGCGACGTCGTACAGAATGATCGGCTTGCCGAAGCTCGGCGCCTCGGCGAGCCGAACGTTTCGTGAGATCACCGTCTCGAAGACGCCGGTGCCGAAATACTCACGCGCGTCGGCGGCGACCTGGCGCGCGAGATTCAGCCTCGCGTCGTACATGGTGAGCAACACACCGTCGATGACGAGTCCCTCATTCAGACCGCGCTGCACCAGACGTACAGTGTTCAGCAACTGTGAAATCCCCTCGAGCGCGTAATACTCACACTGCAGAGGAATCAGCAGGGCATCCGCCGCGGAAAGCATGTTGAGTGTGATGAGGCCAAGGGACGGCGGGCAATCGATCAGCACGTAGTCGTAGGCGTCCCGGACTGTCGAGAGTCCGCGCGCCATGGCGTGCTCACGCCCCGCCTTGCTCACGAGTTCGACCTCTGCGCCGGCGAGATCGGGCGTCGCCGGCATGACGTCGAGGTGCTTGAACTGCACGGAGTGAACGATCGCCTCGCTGGCGGACGCCTCCCCCAGAATCACGTCATAAACCGTGGTGGTGAACCGGTCGCGGGTGAGGCCAACACCACTGGTGGCGTTTCCCTGCGGGTCGCCGTCGACAAGCAGTGTCCGTTTCTCTGCCGCCGCGAGACTGGCTGCGAGGTTCACCGCGGTCGTCGTTTTGCCGACGCCGCCCTTCTGGTTGGCCACTGCGATGATGCGCGACAACTAGCTGCTCCTTCCGATGAGGCGCTCGACGCGAGCGAGTAGGTCGTGCGAGGGTTCCGTTCGCTCGAAAAAGCTCGAATATTTGGCGCGCCATTCCTCGAACTGCACGCGCTTCCAGCTGCGCGGCAAATGTTCGTGGAGGGTGGGCAGTGCGCGTCGCAGTTCTCCCCCGCGAAGCATGTACGCGAACGAAGTACGGCCACCGTGCGCGTACGGTCCAAAGATTCGGCCGCCGAGCGTTCGCTGCAGGTGCTCAAGTGGCTCAACGTCGCGTCGGTGCAGCTTGAGTTCGAGCGACGGCTGTTGGCGGTCGCCGGTGAAGGAGCCGGCGCCCACAATCAGTCCCATCGCGTAACCCAGCCCGAACGGATCCACGTGGGGCCAGTCTAACAAATGTGCCACCCTTCCACAAGGTGGCACGTTTCACATGCTTGGTCTGGTTTGGACGCCCCAGCCAGTCAACCTCTTCGATGGCTTACCTCGGCGGACTCGGTTGGAAGCGCCAGCGGGCATTGATGGACGCGGTCACTGACGTGGAGCCGGCCTCTATCGGTGGTGGAGCCGAAGCGCCGGCGGAGGCCTCCATTCGCATGTATGCCACTCGTGCCTGCAGCATGGGAACCTGGTAGTCCACCGCGACAATCTCGATGAGCGAACCCAGCGTCCCACCCGCCGCCCGTGCTGCGACCTCGGCATCCTGGCGGGCGTTCTGAACGGCCTGCGCAATTGCCGCTCTCCGGGCTGAGTCAGGACTCGACACCGAGAACGAGAGTCCATGAACCTGGTTGGCTCCCGCGGCTAACGCCGCGTCGATCACTGGCCCCACTTGCTCGGTTTGCTTCAGCTCCACGGTGACCGAGTTCGACACCAGATACCCGGTGGTCCTGGGCGCTCCCTGACCCTGCCGGTCATACTGTGTCTCTGACTGAACGCTGAAGCCGCTGGTCGAGATCTGCGTGGCGAGCACCCCCCTCCCTTTGATCGCGCTCACGATCGCCAGCTGCTTCCGGCTGTTCTCGGCGGTCGCCTGAGCTGCGGTAGCCGCGCGGGTCTGAACACCAACCGTCACGGTCGCCAAGTCAGGTACGACCCTTACTTCGCCCCTCCCGGTGACGACGATCTGGGGCGGCCCTTCGCGTAACGGCTCTTGAGCATCGCCCGAACCGGCGATGCCGAACAAAAAGGCCGCCAACGCGGCCGCCGAATTGTGAGTCATGGAATCTCCGTGATTAAGTATCTAATTGCTACTTAAACCCCTATCCCACTGTCGCCTTCCTTCTGCGCTCGACCTCGACGACGAGGTTCTGGAGATCGGACGCGCTCACTCCTGGCACCCGCGACGCCTGCGCCAGGGTCGCCGGACGCAACCGGTCCAACTTCTGTCGTGCCTCGGTCGAGAGCGAACGCAATTCGGCGTACGGCAACTCGTCAGGCAGCGCGAAGTCGCGCAGCTGCTGTAGCCGGTCCGCCTGCGCTCGCTCACGTGCGAAATAGCCTCCGTACTTGAGCTCGAGGTCCACTGTGAGAAGGACGTCGCGCGGGTACTCGACTTGCACACCCGCTGCCCGGAAGAGGCTGCCCAACTCGACTACCGGCCGTTTGACCAGTTCAGATATCCGGACCCCGTGAGCGAGGGGTGCCTCACCCGCGGCTTCGAGCAATGGAGCCGCTTGTTGCGGAGTGATTGTGGTCGTCTGGGCCAGGCCCAACGCCAACTGCCGGCCGGCTTCGCGCCGTGCGACAAGCGCCGCCTCAGACTCCGAGAACATGCCCGCCTCGATCGCCACGGGCCCAAGTCGGTCGATCGCGTTGTCCTGACGAACCGTGAGCCGGAACTCCGAACGCGACGTGAAGAGTCGGTACGGCTCGTCCACTCCGCGCGTCACGAGGTCGTCGACGAGGACGCCGATGAATGAGCGCTCTCTGCCAAGCACCAGCGACTGCAACCCCAATGCCCGCGCGGCTGCGTTCGCCCCCGCGACCACACCCTGGCCGGCGGCTTCCTCGTACCCAGTCGTACCGTTGATCTGCCCGGCGAAGTAGAGACCCGGCAGCTTCTTCACGCCGAGCGTCGAGTCCAGTTGGGTGGGAACGTAGTAGTCGTACTCGATCGCATAGCCCGCGCGGGTCATCTCGACGCGCTCAAGCCCGGGTACGGTGCGGAGCATTTCCATTTGCACCGCCACAGGCAGCGACGTCGAAAGGCCATTCACGTACAGCTCGGTTGTGTCGTGCCCTTCAGGTTCGAGGAACAGCTGGTGCCGTTCCGCATCCGGGAACTTCACGATCTTGTCTTCGACTGACGGGCAGTATCGCGGACCGCGCGAGCTGATGGCGCCGCCGTACATAGCCGACTCGTGCAGGTGATCCTGAATCACGGTGCGCGTGGCGTCGTTCGTGAACGTGATCCAGCAAGGCATTTGCATCGGGTGGCGCATCGCGCCGTTCGCCTTCCGCGGCGCGTCCCAGAAATGCGACCAGCTGTAATCGAAGTCTTCGATCTCACTGTCTTGCCGGGCGAGGCCCGTGTAGTCGACCGTGCGGCCGTCGATCCGCGGCGGGGTTCCGGTCTTGAAACGGGCCACTTCCAGGCCCAACTCTTCCAATTGCTCCGCCAAATGTGTCGCGGCCGACTCACCCGCTCGGCCACCCGACACCTTGGTCTCGGTGCCGATGTGAATCCGCCCGCGCAGGAATGTCCCGGTTGTCACTACGACGCACGGCGCGCCAAAGCGCCTACCCTCGAGGGTCTCAATGCCCGCGACGACACTGTCATGCAGCACCAGTCGCGAGACGGTTCCCTGCACCGTTCGTAGGCGCGGCTGCTGTTCGATCAACTGTCGGACTGCGCGGCGATACAGGCCTCGGTCGCACTGGGATCGTGGCGACCAAACAGCCGGACCCTTGCTCCGGTTCAGCATCCGGAACTGGATGCTGGCCAAGTCGGTGGCGCGGGCCATAATGCCGCCCAGCGCGTCCACTTCGCGGACGACCGTGCCCTTGGCCACGCCGCCGATCGCGGGATTGCATGACATGTGACCGATCGTGTCCAGCGCACTCGTGATCACGCCGACGCGTGCGCCGCGGCGCGCAGCCGCCACCGCGGCCTCGGTGCCGGCGTGGCCGGCCCCGATGACGATGACGTCGAACGTGGACTCGAAGGCAGTCGAACTCATCCCGAAAAGCTATCGCTCGCAGGTATCTTGGGTTGTGCCACTAAACATCGGTTCTGGAGCCCCAACACTCGTCATCCGCCGCGCCTCGTATGAGCGCGTGGGTCTGGTGCGAGCCTCACTGGACGCGAAACTCGGTCTCACCGACGAAGAGTTCCGCGTCGAGGGAGATCTTGTCGTGATCGGCCCCGTGCACGACGGCGACGCGTTCCAGGATTTGATTCAGCAACTCGAAGACCTGGGGCTGACCTACTACGACGACTTCTTCGAGCTCAGCGGCAATTGGCCCGAATGGCTCGGCGTGTTGGCCGTGTCGCTGGGCGCCACGGGCCGCAGCAGGCCCTCCCAGCCGCAGCGATAGCACCAGCTGGTCCGGAACCACGGCATAAAGCGGTTCCACCACGGCGATGCAACGCGCAGTGTGTGCTCGTCGCACATCGGGCACTGGGCGCCGTCATCGAGCATGAAATAGAACAGGATCGTCGCAGCGATCCCGCGAAGCACGAAGAACCCGACGAACACAATCCCGAAAATGACAACGGTAGTCACCGCGCCTCCCGCGAACTCCTAGAGTCTGCTCTCCACCAACGCCCACGGTTCGACGAACGCGACGTCGCCGTCAAGTCGCTCGATGACCACCTCGCGATCGACCGTCCCATCCTGCGCCGAAGCCGTGGTGCCCTCGAGCCAACGGGCGTTGAACTCCAACCGGCGACCGTCAATGACGAGCGCGACCCGCCCGCTCGATGCCATATCCCGAATCGCGGAAACAACCTGCGCAACGTGGCCCTGAAATCGGTACCGTGGATCCTCGTCCGGATCCTGCGAACGCGCCGCAGACACAACCGACCGCCTCACAGTCCACCAGGCTGCCCCGCCGGCAAGCGCGCCTGACAGGGCAGCCACAGCCACCGAAGTCGCTGACAATTCCGATCCGCGTCTCGCCTGGACGTAGAGGATTGCTCCGGCCGCGGCCATCAGAGCCGCGGCCGAGAGAGGCCACGCACGCGTCGCGTAGGTGTCACGGTCAATCGAGCGGCGCACGCCGAAAAACATCACACGCACAGCGAGCAGCAATCCTGTCCCGAACAGCAACGCGGCAATCGTTTTCATCGCACTCACGGTAACGAACCGCGAACGCACCTTCCACCAGCTTCGCTCAGGAATTTGAGTGCGCGTTGCTCAGCGTAGTAGCGAGCGCTCCATGGCCAGGCGCCCTCCACAAACCCGACGTGTCCGCCGCGCTCGTGAAACTCAGCCTTGAGCACCGGACTCTGCGTCACGATTTCGCTGACTTGGTCCAGTACTCGGGCGGGAAGGAACGGGTCATTTCGCGCGGACAGGAGCAGCGTCCTGACGCGAATGCGGGACAGGTATGCGAGTGAGCTCGACCTCGAGTAGTAGTCGCGCGCGTCGGCAAAGCCATGTACCGGGGCAGTGACCGCATCGTCGAACCCGTAGACCGAGGTGGCCCGCACGAGCGAATCCCGGTCGAACAAGCCGGGATACGTCTGAAGCTTCAGAAGCGCCTTGTTCCGCAGCTGCTTCAGGAAGTGCCGGTCGTACATCCTTGATGCGCCCGTCGAGATTGCGCGCGCGCTTGCCTCGAGGTCGAACGGGACAGAGATCGCGACGGCTCCCGATACCGTGGCGGAGCTGCCCAGCTCGCCGAGCCATTTGAGCATCACGTTGCCGCCAAGGGAGATGCCGATCACGAACCACGGCACGTCGGGGGCGCGCTCGCGAAGCAGCGCGTACACGTGCGCGATGTCCGTCGTCTCGCCGGAGTGATAAAACCGGCGCGCGGTGTTCGGGGTTGTCCCGCACCCGCGAAACACCATCAACGTGGCGCCCCAACCGGCTGCCGCTGCCGCCGACACGATGCCGTGCACGTAGTGCGACCCGAGCCCGCCCTCGAGCCCATGCAGGAGCAGAATGCGCGGCGCGCCGGCAGCACACGTGAGCGTGTGTAGCTCGAGCCGGTCGCCATCGGGAAGCGGAATGACCTCTTGCTGCATTCCCAACCGCAGCCGGCGACGCAGGAACTTTCCCCAGAGCGTTTGCGCGTGCCCACCCGGTAGCCACCAGGCTGGACGGTACCTATACTCGCCGGCCACGTCCGAATTCCCGGCGCTCACGACCTATTCTGCAATGGAAGTACAGATCTTCGGGCTCAAAAAGAGCGCTGACACACGGAAGGCGCTGCGGTTTTTTGCCGAGCGTCGCGTTCGAACGCACTTTGTGGATCTGACCGAACGCGACATCGCCGAGGGCGAACTCCAACGCTTCGTTTCGAAATTCGGAATTGAGGGCGTCATGGATCGTGGCTCGAAACGGTTCGAACAACTCGGACTCAAGCACTCGACGATGTCAGAGGGCCGCTGGATGGACAAACTTCTTGTGGATGCGGGCTTGTTGAAGGTGCCGCTCATCCGACGGCTTGGCACCGGCAACGCACTAACGGTGGGTGACGCAGAGAACGAGTGGAAGGACTGGATATCTAGCGACAGAACAGCGCCAGCAAAGCCGCAGTAGCGCAACAATCAACCGAAGTCGCCGACAAAGGCGATCTCTGGCTCCAGCTCAACCTTGAACCGCTCGCGCACCGATTGTTGAGCTAACGTGATCAGCGCGCGAACGTCCTTGGCCGTCGCAGCGCCGAGGTTCACGAGAATGTTCGCGTGCATGTGTGAAATCTGCGCGTCACCGATGCGGTGACCCTTCAGTCCGCACTGATCAACCAAGCGTCCCGCGCCAACGCCCTCGATCTTCTTGAAGATTGAACCGGCGCTTGGATGCCACTCGAGCCACGGATGCTTTGCGCCGCGCCAACTGAGATTCTCCTGCATGACGCGGTGCATCACGGCGGAATCGCCGCGCGAGAGCTTGAACGTCGCGGCGAGAATCACGTCGCGGCGATGATGAAACACGGTGTCGTCGTAGCCGAACTTGACGTAGTCCGCATCGACGGTCTTGCGAACGCCTTCCTCGCTCAGGATCTCGCACGACTCGAAGACCTCGGCGAGAAACATCGTCCTCGAACGTTCGGGCGCGGGGGACAGAAAGTGCAGGTTCTGCCAGATCGCGCCGCCCACGGTGCTCGGAATTCCGACGTAGTGTTCAAGGCCGGACCAGCCCTGGCGGACGGAGGCGAGAATGAGGTCACGGAACACCGCGCCGCTCTCCGTCCAAAGGCGGCCGTCCGACTCCAGGCGATGTTTCGCAGCCGCGTTTTGAATAACCAAGCCTCGGAACCCGCCATCGCCGACGAGAATGTTGGCGCCGAGTCCGAGAACGAAATGAGGCACGTCGTACATTCGCGCTGAAGCGACTGCTGCTGCGAGCTCGTCTGCACTGCCGGCTTCATAGAAGAAGTCGGCGGGTCCGCCGATCTTGAATGTTGTCAGAGGCGCGAGCGCGATATCGCGGCGGACCCGCGATGCGCCCAGTGTCTTTGTGAACGCGGTGGGATTCGCCGCACGGGTTGCCGTCATGCGGGAAAGAATACCGCGTTGCACGCGGAGCCGTTTGTGAATAAATTCACAATCTGAGCGCGACTTCGCGCCAGATTACACGATGAACTTTTTTAGCACTCACGGGGAGGCTCCAGCAATGCGGTTCAGTGGAATGGCGCTCGTTGCCGCAGTCGCAATGATCAGCGCGTGTGGCGGCGAGAAGCCGGCGGCAGATGCAGGTCAGACAGCGGCTGCTCCTGCGGCAGCGGCTCCGGCCGGCGGTGCCATGGCAGCGATGCCGGCGACCGGCAAGACGGTTGAAGTGAAGATGGTTGGCGATGAGAAGGGTTACCGCTTCGAGCCGGCTGACATCACGCTCAAGGCTGGCGACGCACTCAAGATCGTCGTGATGTCAGGGATGCCGCACAACATCGCGTTCACCAATGTGCCGGCCGACGTCAAGGCGCAGCTCCAGGCCAACATGCCGGATGCCATGGGTGACCTGATGGGCAAGATGCTCATGGGCGCCAATGAGTCGTACACGATTTCGTTCGCCGGCATCAAGCCGGGCAAGTACGAGTTCAATTGCACGCCGCACTTGGCGAACAACATGAAGGGCACGGTCACGGTTCAGTAGTTCCGGTTCCGATGCAGTGAACAAAGGGCGGGCGCGCAAGCGTCCGCCCTTTGTGTTTGGCCCCACCCCGCGTCAACGCGTACCTTCCCGACATGCCCCGCAAGGCGCCCGCCAAGTCTGTTGCTGGATACTCCGACCGCATCAATCACGCCTTGGCGTTTGCGGCCAAGCATCACGACCAGCAGGTGCGCAAAGGAACCCGGCTTCCCTACCTCACGCACCCGGCCAACGTCGCGATCATTCTGACGCGCTATGGCTGCGACGAGTTGACGGTTGTGAGCGGTATTCTGCATGACGTCATCGAGGACTGCGTGACGGAGGATTACACCCGCGAGATGCTCGAGCAGCGGATTGCCTCAAAGTTCGGCGACGAGGTGCTCGACACCGTGCTGGCCGTAACACATCGCAAGCATGACGAAAACGGCGAGGAGTTCTCTTCGGAGGAAGTGAAGCTCGATTACCTCGCGCGCCTGAAGGACGCCAGCGAGCGAGCGTGCTGGGTGTGCGCCGCGGACAAGCTCCACAACGCCAACAGCATCCTGGCAGACATCGCGCGAACCATCGAACCGGACACTGTCTGGGCGCGGTTCAAGGTCGGCAAGGTTGGCACGGTGTGGTGGTATCGCGCCGTCCTCGAGCGACTCGAGGAACTCGGGTTCGATGCTCCGATCATGCCGGAGCTTGAGCGGACGGTGAAGGCGATCGAAAAGGCGGGCGGCGGTAAAGCCGCGAAGGTCAGCGGGAAGCGGTAGCCGCCGCTTCTGCGCTCGCGTACGTCCGCACAACGTACGACTCGAGAATCTCGAGGAACTCCTTTACCAAACCATCCCCCTTGAGCGTCGTGAGCAGCGCGCCATCCATGTAGACCGGGGCTTTCGGCTCTTCGAACGTCCCCGGTAGTGAGATACCGATGTTCGCGTGGCGCGATTCGCCGGGTCCGTTCACCACGCAGCCCATCACCGCGAGCTTCATCTCTTCGACGCCGGGATACTTCTCGCGCCACTCCGGCATCCGCGCGCGCACGTACGACTGGATTTCCTCGGCCATCGTTTGGAAGAACGTCGACGTCGTTCGTCCGCAGCCCGGGCAAGCGGTGACCTGTGGCTCGAAGCTCCGAAGCCCGAGCGATTGCAGTACCTGCTGTGCGACGCGAACCTCCTCCGTGCGGTCGCCGTTTGGCCGCGGAGTGAGCGACACCCGAATCGTGTCGCCGATGCCCTCCGACAGCAGGATGGACAGGGCGCCGGTGCTGGCGATAACGCCCTTGTTCCCCATCCCGGCCTCGGTGAGGCCAAGATGCAGAGGGTAGTCGCAGCGTTTTGCGAGCCGTCGGTACACCTCCACGAGGTCGCGGACGTCGGATACTTTCGCCGAAATCACAATGCGGTCGTGACCGAGTCCGACCTCCTCCGCCAGTGCTGCCGATCGCAGCGCGCTGGCCAACATGGCTTCGATGTAGACGTCTTTCGCCGCGCGCGGCGTTTTCGACGCAGCGTTGTCATCCATCATCTGCGTCAGCAGGTCCTGGTCCAGCGAGCCCCAGTTCACGCCGATTCGGACAGGCTTGCCGTGATCTGCGGCGATCTTCACAATCGTGCGGAAGTTGTCGTCGCGGCGCTTACCGCCAACGTTGCCCGGATTGATCCGGTACTTGTCCAGCTTGGCGGCGCAGTCCGGATACTTCGCCAGCAGCAAATGGCCGTTGTAGTGGAAGTCGCCGACGACCGGCGTCGGCTGTCCGCCGTCGCGCACCCGCTGAACGATTTCAGGAACGGCGGCAGCCGCTTCCTCGTTATTCACCGTGACACGGACGATCTGTGAACCGGCTTCGGCGAGCGCCAGAACCTGGGCGGCCGTTCCGGCCGCGTCCGCGGTGTCGGTGTTCGTCATCGACTGGACCACAACCGGGAAGTCGGAGCCGATGGGCACCGAACCCACCCATGTGGTTGCAGTGTGTCGTCTGGCGGCGAAGGTCATTTGCGCTTCAAGATACCGAGCGCAGTGCCCGCGGCCTAACTTGGCGAGACCGGAGGTCCCACGTGGACGAGAACCAGACAACGCCGACCGGCGACGAGAACGCGCCGCCAACAGGAACTGAGGCCCCGGCCGTCGAGGCCGCCACGGCCGCGCCATGGAAAGCGAAAGCCAGAAGGTGGTTGACCATCGGTGGAGTCGCAGCAGTGATCGTGCCCATTCTCGCGTTCACGGCTTGGACGGCAATCACGCTGAACTTCGCGTACTCGCGGGGACATCGCGCTGGCTTCGTTCAAAAGATTTCGAAGAAGGGGTGGGTGTGCCCGACGTGGGAGGGCGAGCTTCAGCTCGTGAACCTTCCGGGTGCGGCTCCCGAGCGCTGGTCCTTCTCGGTGCGCGACGACATCGTCGCAGCGGCCGTGCAGTCGAGCATCGGAAACCGCGTCGCGCTCGAGTATGAAGAGCACCGAGGCGTTCCGACCAGCTGCTTCGGCGAGACGTCCTATTTCGTGGTCGGGGTGCGGAAGGTGGCCGATCCGTAGGAGATTCCGGCATTGACCGTCGCTGCGGCGGGAAATACTTTCGCCGTGATTCCCGCCCGGGGCTGACGCTCCGGTACATCACACGAGCGGTGCACAGTCGCCGCTCAGGCTTTCTCAAAGGTCAGGTATGCGCACGACAGGAAAAGTGAAGTGGTTCAATGACGCGAAGGGCTTTGGATTCATCACCCCCGACGGTGGAGAGAAGGACGCATTCGTCCACTACTCGGCGATCCAGGGCACAGGCTTCAAGACCCTCGCGGAGGGCGACGCGGTCGAGTTCGACCTCGTGCAAGGAGCCAAAGGCCCGGCGGCCGAAAACGTCGCGCGCACAGGCGGCTGACCTGCTCGTAGAGTGAACACAGGAACCGCCGGGCGAACTGCCCGGCGTTTTTCTTTGCCTAGTCGTGTCGGTGACGACTACGCGAAGGACGTCCACGACGGACATGCACGGTCGCCTCGGTAGCCTCGGCGAGTCGGTCCCGGACCGAGCGCTCGATTTCAGAGAGGGAGAACTGCAACATCACGCCAGGAGCTGCGGAGTAGCTCGCAGTTGACCGGGCGCGGTCGGCACCAATTTCGTTGGCGATCGAGACGGCCTTTGCGGTCGGCACCCCCAACCGTTTACTGAGCAGTCGGCATAGCGCCAGCGCGACAAGTGCGTCATCGTTGAGCCGTCGTTCTAGGCCGCGCGTTCCCTGCTCCACGCCAAGGACCGAATAGTGAGACAAGACGTTGTCGACCCACTTTGAGTCGCAGCCAATGGCAAGTGCCGCAGTTCGAACGGTATACTGACCAGACAATATATATCCTGAGAAAAAAGGTTAAATACGATTGCCGCACTGGAATTCGCATTATGTACCTTCTAATTAAGGATAATAAGTGAGGGCGAGTCGCTCAAGGATGGACGCGAAATCTCACTGCGCGGCCATCTCCGTTTTGACCGTACTGTTGGCGTCGGGCCTGAGCGCGCAATGGACGGTAGGACTTGGCGGAGCGGTGCCGATCGGGAGCAGTGCTGATCGCCTCAACTCCGGCTACAACGCCCTGCTTTCGTATTCGATGCGGCCGCGAAGCACCGGGAACTATGTGCGACTTGAAGGAGCCATCAATGCGCTCACGGAAAAGACGCCAGTCGCGGGCAAGCGGCAGATCAACTCCGGCACGTTGAACTATGTCGTCGTTGCCAAAAGACAGACGGCACCCGCCGGTTACGTGGTCTTGGGTGTCGGCACGTACCAGAAGTCTGGTGGCGGCACGCGGGAATCGAATCCAGGACTCAACGTCGGCGCCGGCGTCAAATTCTCGATGGGATTCTTCGGGACATTCGTGGAGGCGCGACTGCACTACATCCATGACGACGACAAGACGAAGTACTTCCCGATGGCCTTCGGCC
Organism: Gemmatimonadota bacterium; assembly: GCA_031401495.1. Classification (GTDB taxonomy): domain Bacteria; phylum Gemmatimonadota; class Gemmatimonadetes; order Gemmatimonadales; family Gemmatimonadaceae; genus DASPMP01. Next base: position 11,097 of record JANNRQ010000081.1, on the reverse strand, counting down.
TGACGTTCTGACCTACGCGGCTAGGTCCTAATGGCGGCGCGCGCGGCGTCTAACTGTTTTCGAAGCGCGCCCTTCCCCGTTCCGCCCGGCACATCGCGCAACGCGATAGAACGCTCCGGCTCCAACGCCTGGAAGACGTCCTCCGCGAACAGGCGGTGCGCATCGTTGAACGCCTTGAACGGAAGCGCTGAGAGCTCAACGCCGTCCGATTCCGCGCGACGCACCAAAGCGCCCACCGCGCCATGCGCTTCGCGGAATGTCGCGCCGCGCCGCACGAGATAGTCGGCGAGGTCCGTGGCCATCATCGTGCTCGAGACGGCTTGGCGCATGCGGTCTTTGCGGAACTTGATCTCCGTGAGCGCGCCCCGCACCGCAGGCAGCACGAGTGACAACGTGTCGACCGCATCGAACAATGCGCACTTGTCGTCCTGCAAATCCTTGTTGTAGCTGGACGGCAATCCCTTGATCGTGGCCAGCAGCGAGACATGATCGCCCAGCAAGCGCGCAGCGGCTCCGCGGGTGAGCTCGAGCGCGTCGGGGTTCCGCTTCTGCGGCATCATGCTCGACCCGGATGAGTACGCGTCCCCGAACTGCACGAACGCGAACTCGCTGGAGCCGTAGATGATCAAGTCTTCGGCAAACCGCGAGAGATGCGCCGCCATGAGTGCGCCGACAAAGAGCACTTCTGCCACGAAGTCGCGATCACTCACCGCGTCGATCGAGTTCTGGGAAATCGCGTGAAAGCCCAGGGTCGCCCGGATCTCCTCGCGCGACACCGGGTATGCGCAGCCAGCCAATGCGCCGGACCCGAGTGGGAGCGAGGAAGCTCCCAGCGCAGCGGCCCTGAGTCTGGTGCGGTCGCGCTCCAGTGGCCAGAAATGCGAGAGCAGCCAGTGGGCCGGGGAAACGGGAATGGCCCGTTGCATATGCGTGTAGCCCGGCATGATCGCGTCTTCCATTTCAGTAGCGCGGTCGATGAGCACGCTTTGCAGTTCACGCACCGCAGCATCGATGTGGGTGCACGCCTCCATGACCCACAGGCGCGCCGCAGTCGCGACCTGATCGTTGCGGCTGCGTCCGGTGTGGAGCTTGGACGCAACGTCGCCAACTTCGAGGTGAAGCAGGCGGTCGATCATGGTGTGAATGTCTTCGTCGCCGGGGCCGGGAGTTTCTCCCGCTTCCAGGCGTCGCGCCACGCCGTTCAGGCCGCGCTCGAGTTCCTTCGCCTCGTCCTTCGTGAGGACCTTGGCTCCTACGAGAGCATGCGCCCACGCGATGGACAGCCTGATGTCGTGCGGCCAAAGCCTGAAGTCGACCCCGATGGAGTCGTTCAGCGCGCTGAAGTCAGCCGCCGGGCCGGTCGAGAATCGGCCGCCCCAGAGCTTGTGCGCCTTGGGCGAGGCGGCCGACTCTGTGCTCACGCGACGGCGAGCTTCGTGCTGGCCGAATCCGCGTCGACTTCCGTGGCAGCCTCGGCCGGGGCAGGGTGCTCGTTGCCTTCGGCAAGTTCCCGGTCCTTGAGCGCCCGCACGCGCGCCGAGAGACCAAAGAGGCGAATGAAGCCGCCCGCGTCGCTCTGCTTGTACACGTCGTCCGCACCGAACGTGACGAAGCGCTCGTCGTACAACGCGTGCGCGCTCTCGCGGCCCGCGACGATGATGCCGCCCTTGTAGAGCTTGAGTGTGACCGAACCGGTAACGCGCTCCTGCGTGATGTTCACGAACGCATCGTAGGCCTCGCGCTCGGTGGTCCACCAGCGGCCTTCATACACGAGGTCGGCGTAACGCGGTGCGACAAGATCCTTGGCCGCGAGCGTACGACGATCGAGCACGAGCTGTTCGAGCTCGGAGTGCGCGGCGTAGAGCAGGGAACCGCCCGGCGTTTCGTACACACCACGGGACTTCATGCCAACGAGGCGATCCTCGACGAGGTCGATGACACCGACGCCGTGCTTGCCACCGATCTTGTTGAGCGCTGTGAGCAATTCAACCGGTCCGAGCGTCTTGCCATTGACCGAAACAGGCGTGCCGTGCTCGAAGCCGATGGTCACCATCTCCGCCTTGTCCGGCGCCTTCTCCGGTGTGTTGCCGAGCATGAACAGATCGTCCGGCGGCGCGGCCGACGGATCCTCGAGGATCCCACCTTCGTGCGAGAGATGGAAAATGTTGGCATCGCGCGAATAGATCTTTTCCTTCGTCGCGGCGACCGGAACCTTGTGCGCGGCTGCATAGGCGATGGCGTCTTCGCGGCTGCGGATGTTCCACTCGCGCCATGGTGCGATGACGGGAAGGTCCGGCGCCATGGCCATATAGGTGAGTTCGAAACGAACTTGATCGTTGCCTTTACCGGTGCAGCCATGCGCAAGCGCATCCGCGCCGACCATGCGCGCGACTTGAACCTGCCGCTTCGCGATCAGTGGTCGCGCAATTGACGTGCCGAGCATGTACTTGCGGCCGTAGATCGCGCCGGCGCGGAGCATCGGATAGATGTAGTCCCGCACGAATTCCTCGCGTACGTCTTCGACGTGGCACTCATCGGCGCCGGAGGCGATCGCCTTTTCCTTCACGCCCTTCAGTTCGCCGTCGCCCTGACCGATATCGGCAGCGACGCAAACGACGCGCGCGCCCGGGTAGTTCTCCTTGAGCCAGGGAACGATGATCGAGGTGTCGAGGCCGCCCGAATAGGCGAGTGCAATGGTGCGGGGCATCAAAAGGCTCCAATCCAAGGATTATTCAACATGTTGCATAAATAAGCAGATTTGCTTGGTGGCGTCAACGGGGAAAACGGGCCCGATGATGTCAGCCTCCGCGCGCCAGTTCCGACAGGCGATGGGTAATTGTTTGGCGGGCGGTCGGCGAGCGACAAATGATCAGGATCGTGTTCTCCCCAGCGACCGTTCCGAGCACCTCGCGCCAGTTGGCGGCGTCGATGGCCTCGGAGATCGGCTGCGCTCCGGAAGACAGGGTGTGTAGAACCACCAACTCGCTAACGCCGTCCACCCGCGAGAAGAGTTGGGGAAGCAGCGTTTCCAGAGAGGGTTTGGCCTCCGCAGCGACCATTTCCGGAAGCGCATATCGCGCCCCATCGTCACCCGAGACACGCACGATGCCGATGTCACGGAGGTCGCGCGACAGCGTCGCCTGGGTCACGTCAATGCCGCGCCGCGCGAGCAATTGCCGCAGATCCTCGTGCGATCGTACATCATGACGTCCGATGAGCTCGAGAATCGCGGCTTGGCGCTCGGATTTCTGTGACATTGTTCCCCGAAGAAATTTGGGCGCGGATATTGACTATCCGGCACTGCATTATTATGCATAATCAGTGCATAAAATACCAGTGGGAGTGCTCGGGGCCAGCGGATATGCTGGCCGCGAGCTCTGCGCTTTCATCCAGTCCCATCCGGGGCTATCGCTGGCGTTCGCAACCGCGAATGAACAACGGGGCACGACCACGCGCATCGGTGGCAAGGACGTCACGTTCGTCGCCACCGAGGACGCCAAGCTGGGTGCTGCCGAAGTGGTCTTCAGCTCGTTGCCACACGGCGCGTCGAAGCAGTGGGTCACCACAGCGCAGACCGCCGGCGCGCGTGTCGTGGACCTCTCGAGCGACCTCCGTCCTGGCAATAGCAGCGATGGCGTTCCGTACGGACTCACCGAATTGGCACGGGATCGCGTACGCGACGCTGCCGTTGTGGCGAATCCCGGCTGTTATCCGACGTCGATCCTGTTCGCGCTCGCGCCGGCCGTCACGGCGGGCATCATTGCTCCCGGGAGCACGATTCAGGTCAGTTCAGCGAGCGGCGTCAGTGGCGCCGGCAATTCGCCCAAGCGCGAATATCTCTTCGCCGAGATGTCGCAAGACTTTCGTGCGTACGGGGTCGGCAACACACATCGCCACCTGAACGAAATGCGCGCGACGCTCGCGGACTGGAAGGCGGACGCCGACTTGGTGTTCACGCCACACCTGCTCCCGGTGACCCGCGGCATTCTCTCGACGATCATGATCGAGCTGGTCAAACCGGTCGCCAATGCCGCGCAGATCTGGCGCAAAGCATTCGCGAACGAGCCGTTCATCGAAGTCGTTGATGAACCGCCCGCGCTGCGTGACGTCGTGCACCGGAATGTTGTTCGCATGGCAGTTCTGCCAGTGGCTCACGTTCGCAGGCCGTCGCTCCTGATCGTTTCGGCGATCGACAACCTGGTGAAGGGCGCGGCGGGGCAGGCGCTCCAGAATGCGAACCTCATGCTTGGTCTCGCCGAAACGGCCGGGCTGCCGGCGTGACGCGAGTGATCAAGGTTGGCGGCCGCCCTCAGACGGATCCGTCGCTTCCCGGTTTGATCGCGGAAGCGTGGAATTCTGTTGTCGGTGCGGTCGTCGTGCACGGCGGCGGCGACGAGATCAGCGCGCTCCAGAAATCCATCGGCGCGCCGTCACAATTCGTCGACGGGCGCCGAGTCACATCCGCGCAGGACGTGGAACTCGTTCGCATGGCGCTCTCCGGGACGGCCAACAAGCGGCTCGTCTCGGCGCTGGTGCGCGAAGGAGTGCGCGCCGTCGGTATCTCTGGCGAGGACGCATCGCTCATCGCCGCGACGCCGGTGAACGCCGAAAAGTTGGGGCATGTCGGCGTGCCGCAACGGGTGAACTCGTCGCTGTTGCTGCACCTGATCGACGGCGGCTACCTGCCGGTTGTGTCACCGGTGAGCCGCAACGTGGGGCTCGAGCTCGGACCGGCGCTGAACGTGAATGCCGATGACGCTGCCGCCGCGATCGCGGTGGCGATCGAAGCTGAGGAGCTCGCGCTCGTCAGCGACGTCCCCGGAGTGCTCGTCGATGAGAAGCCGGTCGGGAAACTCACGTGCGGCCGCGCCCGGATGCTCATGAAGAACGGAAACGCCACCGGCGGGATGCACGCGAAACTGGTGGCCGCCATTGCGGCAGTTGACGGAGGGGTCCCGCGGGTCCGCATCACGGATCTGGGCGGCATCAAGGATCGCGAGCGCGGGACATTCATCGTACCAGGCACGGAGTAGACATGGGACTTCCAGCGTATCACCTCAGTCCTGACTTCAGCGAGAGCCCGGCGGACAGCGCGTCGCAGATGGCGCGCGACGCCGTTCTTGGCACATACAAACGCGGCCCCGTCGAGATGGCACGCGGCGAAGGCGTCTACCTCATCGATACGGAAGGGAATCGCTATCTCGATTTCGTGAGCGGTATCGCGGTCAACGCGCTCGGCTACGGAGACGCAGGCCTCATCGCCACGATGAAATCCGCGGCGGAGGGTTTGCTGCACACGTCAAACCTGTATTGGACAGCGCCGGCTGCGCGTCTTGCCTCAGCGCTCGTCGAGAATTCGTTCGCGTCCAAGGTCTTCTTCTGCAATTCGGGCGCTGAAGCCAACGAGGGTGCGTTCAAGTTCGCGCGGCGGTGGGGTCGGACGATGGGCGACGCGAAGCGCGACATCGTTGCGCTGCGCGGCTCGTTTCACGGGCGTTTGTTCGCGAGTCTCGCGGCCACCGACCGCCCCGGATATCGCCTGCCGTTCCGTCCACTCGCTGGCGGCGTAAGCATCGTCGAGCGGGACATCGAAGACATCTCCAACGCGATCAGCGCCGACACGACCGCGGCGCTGATTCTCGAGCCCGTGCAGGGCGAAGGTGGTGTCCGCGTGATGGATGCGGACTTCATCCGTGAAGTGCGCGCGCTGACCAAGGAGCGCAACGTCGCCTTGATCCTGGACGAGATTCAGTGCGGCCTGGGCCGCACGGGCACTCTGTTCGCGTACGAGCAGTATGATATCACGCCGGACATGGTCACACTGGCCAAGCCGATCGCCGCCGGCCTGCCGATGGGCGCCGTCCTGATGAACGACGAGATCGCGGCCGCGGTGAACTACGGTGATCACGGAACCACATTCGGCGGCGGACCGTTTGTCGCTCGGGTGGCCGAGTACGTGCTCGAGCGGCTCAGCGATGAATCGCTGTTGTCTTCGGTCAGAGACAACGGCGCATGGTTTGGCAACCAGCTGCGCGAGTTGGCGCGGCGCACCGACCGCATTCGTGGCGTGCGCGGCGTTGGCTACATGTGGGGTGTTGATGTGATGGGCACGGCCGCGCACGTGGTGAGTGAGGCGATGGCCGCCGGACTCCTTGTCTGTAGCGCCGGAGAGTACACGGTTCGTATCCTGCCGCCTCTTGTGGCGACGCGAGACGAACTGGCGCAGGGCATCGCGCTCCTCGAACAGGTGCTGTGACGAAGAAGTCCGACATCATCGTCCGCCGCGCCTCGCAAACCGAGGCGGATGAGATCGCGCGCCTGAACAACTATTTCGCCGACCAGGCGATCATGCTTCAACGTACCCCCGAGATGATCGCGCTGGCCATCGACGACTATGTCGTTGCGGTAGACAAGCACGGCCGCATTCTCGGCTGTGGCGCGCTCAAGGAGTACTCACCCTCACTCGCCGAGGTCGCTGCCATCGCAGTCGCGCCATCTGCGCAGGGGCTTGGGCTTGGCCGGCGAATTGTGGATGCCGTCGAAGCGCTGGCACGGAAACGCGGTGTTCCGGAGGTGTTCGCGCTCACCCTCGAGCCGCAGTTCTTCGAGGCATTGGGCTATCAGCGCGTGGACCGAGCGCGCTATCCGGAGAAGATCCGTCGCGACTGCATCGGCTGCTCCCGCCGCTTCGCGTGCAACGAAACGTGCTTCGCGAAGCCGCTGCGCGATGTGGCCGCCGAGAGCTGGGAAGCAGCGGCCTGACCGCTACGGTGTCGTGCGCGACGTGAGTGAACCGTTGCGCGCCATATATTCGCACGGATGCTGACCGCGGCCGAACTCGCCCGATACAGCCGGCAAATCACACTGCCGGAGCTTGGCCTGGAAGGCCAGAGTCGGTTGACGCACGCGAGTGTTCTCATCGTCGGCGCCGGAGGTCTCGGGTCACCGGTGGCACTGTATCTCGCTGCCGCCGGCGTCGGGCGACTTGGAATCGCGGACGACGACACGGTGGAGCCGAGCAATCTCCACCGGCAGATCGTGCATGCGACCGCGGATATCGGCCTCGGAAAGGCGGAGTCCGCTGCCGAAGCGGTCAAGCAGCTCAACCCCAACGTTCGCGTCGACGTGATCACTCGGCGGGTGGATGCCGCCAGCGCACCGGAGCTGATTGCGGGTTACGACTTGGTCGTGGACGGCAGCGACAACTACTCAACGCGCTACGCCATCAACGATGCGTGCGCCAACGCTGGCAAACCCTGGGTATATGGAAGCGTAGAACGTTTCAGCGGACAGGTGGCTGTTTTCGGTGTACCCGGCGGGCCGTGCTATCGCTGTCTCTATCCGAGTCCGCCCGCGCCGGGATCCACGGCGAGTTGTGAGGAGATCGGCGTGCTGGGCGCCGTGCCCGGAGTGATTGGATCGCTGCAAGCCGTGGAAGCACTCAAGTGGATTGCGAAGATCGGTGGCGCGCCGGGCGGACGGTTGCTGCAGTTCGACCTCCTCAACGGTCAGATTCGCACGGTGATCGTTGACAAGGATCCATCATGCGCGGCGTGCGGGAAGGGAGTGGCCAAACCTGAAACCGAACAGGCGCGGCTGAAGCCCACCCGCGACAGCATGAGTCCGGGCGAGGTGGCCCAACTGCTGCAAACGTCGGATGCGCCACTGCTCCTGGATGTGCGTGAACGCTGGGAATGGTCGGTGGCCAAGATCGACGGAGCCACGCTCCTTCCGCTGTCTGAACTCCAAGAGAAGGTCGAGACGCTTGACCGCGGAAAGCCGGTCGTGGTCTACTGCCACCACGGCACACGCAGTGGCCTGGCCGCGGAATGGCTTCGCTCGCTGGGCTTTCAGGCCACGAACCTGACTGGCGGCATCGATCTCTGGAGTGTTGAGGTAGATACGGCCGTCGCGCGATACTGAAGATGAAACCAATGGCGTGGCTCAGGCTTGGAGCGGTGGCGACGATCCGCTTGGCCTACCAGCGACTCCTGGAGAGGCGCAACGCCGGTCGGTTCGCGATGAATGCGGACGGAGTCATTCGGGGAGCAGAGTCCATGGACCTGCCGCGTCCCGGAGCGCCGGCGGTTCTGGTGCTGCACGGAGGAGGCGATACGCCGCAGTCGATGGCGGGACTATCGCAGCACCTGTTCGAACGCGGGTACTCCGTTCGCACTCCGCTGCTGACTCGCCACGGGCGATCGCTTGAAGAGCTTTCACGATCCGATTGCGAAGAGTGGCGCTCGCAGGTGCGAGACGAGTACAACGCATTGCGTGCGAAACACGACACCGTGTTCGTCGTTGGGCAGTCGGTGGGCGGTGCGCTCGCGCTCGACCTCGCCACCTCGAATCCGGTAAGGGCGCTGGTACTGCTTGCACCGTGGGTCGCGATGAAGACGCCGCAATTGCTTCTGGCGCGGACGAGCCCGCTCTGGGGATGGATGTTCCCATACCTGCCGTCGTTGGGCGGACAATCCATTCACGATCAGGAGGCGCTGTCTCGCGTCCTGACCCGCGGCATCGTTGCTCCTGCGCAGCTACGGGCGTTCGCCGCCGTCGCCCAAGTGGCGCAGAAGGCCCTGCTACGCGTCACGGCTCCAACGCTCACGATCCAGTCGCGCACCGACGGGCGGATAACGGCGGAGGCGGCTCAAGCTGCCTTTGACCGACTCGCCGCAAAGGACAAAAAATTCGAATGGGTTACGGGAGCAGGGCACGTGATCTCGGTCGATCACGGCAAGGAGCGAGTCTTTGCCCTCACGTCCGACTGGCTGGACGCACACCGCGCATGATGTTGCTGGGCTGAGCGCGCCTCGGTACAATCAACCTCCCCGCATCCCCAAGCTGGAGCTTCTATGGAAGGAATCGTGATCCTCGGTGGAATTTTCGCCGCATTCGGTGTCCTGGTCCTGTCCAAGTCCATCAAGATCATTGGCCAGGCAGAAGTCATGGTCATCGAACGACTTGGGCGTTTTCACCGCGTGGGTCGGTCGGGGCTGAACATCCTCATTCCGTTCGTCGAGCTGCCGCGGTCCATCGACGTCCGTTACGCGGAATCCGATGTGTCCGGGCTCAAGCGCATCGCCGCCCGCACCACGGTGCGAATTGACCTGCGCGAGCAGGTGCTGAACTTTCCCAGTCAGCCCGTCATCACGAAGGACAACGTCACGATCGATATCGACGCCGTGATGTACTACCGCGTCGCCGAACCCCAGAAGGCGACATACGCAGTGCAGAACCTGCCGTATGCCCTCGAAACGCTGACGCGCACGACTCTGCGCAACATCGTGGGCGAAATGGAGCTGGACCAGACGCTTGGCAGCCGCGACACCATCAACAGGCGGATGCGCGAGGTGATCGAAGAGGCGGCGGTGAGCTGGGGCGTGGACGTGACACGCGTGGAACTTCAGTCGATCGAGCCGCCAAAGGACATTCAGCAGGCGATGGAGCTGCAGATGCGGGCCGAACGCGAGCGCCGTGCGGCGGTGACCAACGCCGAAGCGGGCAAGCGCGCTGCAATCCTCGAGTCCGAAGGCTTGAAGGAGTCACAGGTGCGCAAGGCCGAAGGCGAAAAGGACGCATCCATTTTGCGCGCACAGGGTTTGGCTGAGGCCAGACTCGCGATGGCCAATGCAGAAGCCGAGTCGATCCGACTCATCGCAACCGCCCTGCCTGATGGTCAAGCGGCGATGTACATGCTCGGTCTCAAGTACCTCGAGGCGCTACCCAAGCTCGCCGACGGCAAGGGCACGACGATCTTCCTTCCGACGGAAGCATCGGGTGTGATGGGGGCCGTCGGTGCGCTTCGCGAACTCGTCAAAAGCGGCATGCCCGGCAGCACGGCGGACAACGTTACGTCGCTTGCGGCACGCGCTGGTGGGAAGGGCGATCCGAAGCGACTCGGGGACGGCTGATTTGGCCAAGACCATCACCGAAGAACGCGCTGAGCGGATTGCCAGATCGCACGCGTGCGTAAAGTGCGGCGAGTATACGTACAAGCGCGTCTCGGTGAAAAAGTCGCCTGAGGACGGCGTGGAAGGCGTCGCGTGGGTTGCCGAGAAGGAGTGCGGCGTCTGTGAGACCGTGCAGGAACTCGGCATCGCCGAGGACGGCAGGATCGTTTACATCACCTGACCTAGACGATCAGGTCGAACCGAACACCGCGCTGGCCTCCGCGCCGCTTGCGTGGCGCGTAGCGGAATAGTTGAGCAGGCCGGCCGCGCCCCTCGCTGCGCCACTCGTCGGTGGGCTCCACCAACAGCGCGGCTTGCAGCGCGCGACGGAAACTGGCCTTGTGGAGTCGCCGCGAGAGCAGGAGTTCGTAGATCGCCTGGAGCTCGCTGAGCGTGAACGCGGGCGGCAGCAGCCGAAACGCCAGGGGAGACTGGTCGATGCGGCGGCGAAGGCCTTCGACGGCGGCATCGACAGTGGCTCTTTGACGCGGGGCAATGACTGGCAAGCGGTCCACAGGCACCCATACCGCGCCGATGGACGCCATTGAACCCTGGGGCACCAAGCCGATGTAGGCGATGGAGAGGCGCGCGTCTCCCGGGTGGCGCCGACCGTCACCGAGGGTCAAGAGTTGTTCCAGGGCGGCGGGATTGGCGCCGAGCGCGCCTCGGGCGATCCGGGCCGCCGTGACTTCGGGAGACTCCTCAGCGCGGAGCGAATCCCACGGGAGGAGCCAGCGGTCGCGAGCCTGGTTGTCCGGCGCGCGAAGCAGCAGGACCGAGATGGCGCCTTCGCGAGGCGTGAGCAGGACCACATCGACCGCGGCGGTGAGCGAGCGAACCGACGGGCGCGGCGCGACGGGGAGGCGATCCGGCATGCCACAATTAGTAACAAAGGGCTACTAATGTCAAGCCCGCCGACGCGGTTCGTTTCGCATCGGCGGGCGGAGACTTCGGGAGGCGCAGTATATCGCTGTGTCGTGTGCGACGTCAACGACGAGTTTCGTTACGATTGCACCCGGCGTCAGGATGCCGACAGCGAAGCGACAACTACCAGTTGATCGAGCCCTTCTTGCTGGTGTCGACGTCCTCAGCGGCGCCCGTTTTGAAGAGGAACGCCTGCATGTTCTTCGTGAGGAACGCCCGG
>JANNRQ010000080.1:0-3044 GCA_031401495.1 Gemmatimonadota bacterium | reverse complement strand
GGCCGCAAGGTCGAGGAGGCGCCGGTGGAGTTGCTGTTCGAACGCCCGGCGCACCCCTACACGCGCGGGCTGCTGGCCTCGATCCCGCGCGGGCGGCAAGGTGCGCAAACGAGGCGCCTGAGTGAAATCCCCGGCATCGTCGCGTCGTTGCGTGAAGTCTCTCCGGGGGTGAGCGCCGTGCGGGGCTGCGCGTTCGCGCCGCGGTGCGGCTTTGCCGTCGAGCGCTGCCGCACCGAAGCACCGCTGCTCGCGAACCGCGACGCAGGCGGCACCCACGTCGCCGCCTGCTGGGAAGTCGATCGGGTGGCTGCGTCGTGAGTGACTCATGCGGCTGCGCGTTCAGTTGCTTGGAAACTGGTGGACCTGGAATCGGCCGACCACGCGGGATCGGCCGCATCACGCGAACTCACCTTGATACCGCTTTGCGGGCGGTCGATGCGGCGCGTCGAACGTTCGCAGTGTGCTCGCAGTGAACGATCCGACGCGAGGTCTGCGCGTCGCTGGACGGCCATGAACAGTCAGTCTGGGTGATGCCGGTAGGCCGACGTGGAAGAACCGAAGACGACCGGAGGTGCCGTGCGGATCCTGCTAGGACCTCGCGGCCACCGCCTCGCGTCACGCAAGTGTCAGCTCCCACACACCCTGATTGCAGGTGGGGGAGCACGACCGCCCAGAGTGAACGGTCGTCCTCGCTCGAATAACATGGTGTGGAAAGTCTGCACTCAGGTACGCTGACGATCCGCGACAAGCCGACAACAATCCATGGACCGCATTGAATCGATCAACCGGGACCGCATCCGCTGGTGCGCGAACGAGAGCGGCGTCGCGCTTGACGAACTGGCTGTCGAAGCGGGCATACCCGCGAGGGCACTTGCCAGACTCATGGAAGACGGCACGGGGTTGACGTTCGCCCAGCTGCGAAAGCTTGCTGACTACTTCGGTCGCGGCACCTTGTTCTTCCTTGATCCGGAGCCGGTTGACGAGGAACGTGCCCACACGGTGCAGTACCGCACCCTGACGAATCAGAAGCCCGACCTTTCGCACAGCATCCGCAAGTTGATCGAGCGCGTCGAGCGTCAGCGCGAGCTGTACCTTGCCCTCCGTGAAGAGCTTCATCCAGACGACTACGCCGTTTTCACGGCCATCAACGTCAGCGCTGACCGGCCCGCCGAAGCGGCTGCAACTGTTCGCGCTTGGTTGCGCCTGGGTCAGGCCAACACGTTCGAATCATTCAGGGCTGCTGTTGAGGCGAAGGGAATCCTAGTGTTCCGCAGCAACGGATACGCCGGTCGCTGGCAGATCGCGAAGGAAAGCCCCATCTTGGGCTTCAGCCTCTATAGCGACGTATGCCCGGTCATCGTTGTAAAGAAGTCGCGGTCGGAGGCGCAGCAGACGTTCACGCTCATGCACGAGCTTGGTCACTTGATGCTTCACCGGGCGAGCTCGATTGATGACGACGCGGACATGCACTCTCTGGTTGGTCATGAGCGTGACGCCAATGCGTTCGCAGGGCATCTCCTCGTCCCCGATGCATGGCTGGCGCAGGTCCGCGACGACGAACGGCCGGGAGCAGTCGAGCATTTCGATACGTGGTTGGCACAATATCGCCAGCGATGGGGCGTGAGCACTGAAGTCATTCTGCGGCGGCTACTGGATTCGCGCCGGCTCCCGCAGGAGCGCTACACCGCCTACCGAGCGTACGTGCGTGGCCTGTCGTTCGATGACGACGAAGGCACCGGAAGCCGAGCGTACCGGCACCGCGAACCGAAGCACATCTTCGGCGATACGTTTGTCAGGACGGTCCTCGGTGCGTTCGAGGCGCGCAAGATCACTGCGACCAAGGCCTGCTCTTACCTTGATGGCTTGAAGCTCTCGGACCTACACAGCTTGGAGCGGCACGTTGCAGGTGCTTGACGCATCGTCTGCTGTGTATGCCTGGGACAACTATCCCCTCGCTACATTTCCAAGACTTTGGACGTATTTGGCAGCCGAGATTCACGCTGCGCGCATCCAGATTCCTTACGTGGCACTTGAGGAAACTACGCACGTTTCGCCGGACTGCGGCGCGTGGCTGCGAACAGCTGGCATCGTCGTCTTGCCAGTGAGTAACGCTGTAACGCAAGAGGCGAACCGTATCAAGCACTTGATCGGTGTGGTCGGTGATGACTACCACCCCGATGGGGTAGGCGAATACGACCTGCTGATCATCTCAACGGCGCGATGCCATCAGCACGACCTGATCAGCAACGAGGCCGTCCAGGCAAGGCTTCCAACGAACACGCGGCGGTGCAAGATTCCAGCCGTCTGTGCCATGGCTGGAGTGGGCGTACCGTGCCGTTCCTTCCTCGACTTCATCGTGCGGTCGGGGCAGACTTTCTGACGCGCGGGTCGAAGCAATTCGCGCCAAGACTGACTTCCTCCCACGCGCAGGTGCAGTCGAATCCGACTCGTGATCACGCTCGTTGCGCGTCAGGTGAAGTGCTGCCTGGGACCCGCCTGCAGCCGATCGTGGATGCCCGCGAACACCTTGACTGACCAGTGACGAACGACCGGTCCTCACAGGCCCGAAGGGCGGCAGTGGTTCGACCTCGCACATCCGGCACCAAGGCTCGAACGATCGCGATGCAGTAAAGTGAACCGTCACGCGCCGGCGCTCAGCGTTCCATACGTCGCCAGAGCCGGCGCCCCGCGTCATTGGCTCAATTGTCAGCAGCGGGTCGACACGAGGTCGACACGGGTCGCCGGTTCCCATGCGCACGAACGCAAACCCGCAACAACCCGTGGTTGAATCGAGCATGCGCACATCCGATGGCTCGACCCCGGTGCTGCGGGTCGAAGACCTGCGCAAGCACTTCCCTGTGCGCCGTGGCGTGCTGCAGCGCGTCAGTGGCCATGTCCACGCGGTGGACGGCGTGTCCTTCGAGATCCGCGCGGGCGAAACGTTGTGCCTGGTGGGTGAGTCGGGTTGCGGCAAGTCCACGGTGGGCAAGACCGTGCTGCGCCTGCTCGAGCCCACCAGCGGCCGCATCTGGCTCGGCGACACC
>JANNRQ010000079.1:0-2682 GCA_031401495.1 Gemmatimonadota bacterium | reverse complement strand
CGACCTCGGACTTCTACGGTGCCGATCGGAAGGGCAAGAATCTCTACGGCAACAGTCTGCTCGCGCTCGATGCCACGACCGGCAGGCTGAAGTGGTTCCAGCAGCTGGTCCATCACGACATCTGGGACTGGGATCTGCCGGCCGCGCCGATCCTCATCGACGTCACCCGCAACGGCCGCCGCGTGGCCGCCGTCGCGCAGACGACCAAGATGAGCACGCTCTTCATCTTCGATCGCGAGACCGGCGAGCCGCTCTTCGGGCTCGAGGAACGGCCCGTGCCGCAAAGCGACGTGCCGGGCGAGGCGACGTGGCCGACACAGCCCTTCCCGCTCAACCCGCCGCCGCTCTCGCGCACAACCTTCGATCCCGCGAAGGACTTCTACGCGCTCACGCCGGAGCACGCAGCGTACTGCCGCGACCTCTGGGACACCCACAAGATGTACACGAAGGGCATCTTCACGCCGCCAGGTCTCGACGGGACGATGGTGACGTTTCCGAGCACGCTCGGCGGCGGCAACTGGAGCGGGTTGTCGTACGACCCGAAGCGCGGCCTCGTGTTCACCAACATCATGAACCTCGGCCAGGTCGCGCGCATGGAACGTCGAACCGACCCGAAAACGGGCGCGTCGACCTACGAGCGCACCACGCCGTGGAACCGTACCATTGGCCGCTTCAGGAACGTCGACACGCGAGTGCCGTGCTCGGCGCCGCCTTTCGGTGAGCTGGTCGCGGTGAACGTGAACACCGCGTCCATCGCCTGGCGCGTGCCACTCGGCGTCTTCGAGGATTTGAAAGCGCGCGGCTTCGGCGCCACCGGCACGCCGAACATGGGCGGCACGATCGCGCTCGCCGACGGTCTGATCTTTGTCGGCGGCACGATCGACCGACGATTCCGGGCTTTTGACGCCGAGAGCGGGACGCTCCTCTGGGAGACGAAGCTCGAGGCGAGCGCTCACGCGACGCCGATGACGTATCAGGGACGCGACGGGCGGCAGTATGTCGCGATTGCCGCGGGTGGTGGCGGCATTCTCCGATCCGAGCCAGGGTCGAAGCTGGTGGCCTTCGCGCTGCCACCCGCTCGCTAGTCGACCGGTCAGCCTGGGTGGCGCGCGGTACGACTACGCCCCGAAGCTGTAGTCGTAGGGCTTGCGCATCTCGCGCGCGAGATGTGTGTTCGCTTCCGCGGCGCCCTCCCCGACAAACGTCTCTGTGGCCGGATCCCACGTGAGCGCCTTACCCGTGCGGAGCGCGATCACGATCAGGTGGCCCACGACGGCGGATTGATGTCCGGCTTCGACCGGGCTGATCGGATCTGTGCGCGAACGGACGGCCTCGAAGAAATTGGCCATGTGATCGGCGCTCACCTCGAGCTTTACGGCCGGGTTCTCCATCGGCGTGTCGATGAGCGCGGGATCGCTCGCCTCGATGGTGCTGCGATTCACCCAGATCCAGCCGGTCGTGCCCTCGAGCTTCACGCCGTTGCGCTGGCCGTCGGGTTTGATGATGGCGCCAAACGGGCTGTCGTCCAGCGTTGTCTTGACCACCTGCTTGACGCCGTTCGCCCACATCAGCGTCGCGGCGAACTCGGGAGGCGTGGTGAAGCCGCCTGGGATCGGTGCGACCGGCGCGCTGGCCTCGATCGCAATCGGGCCGTCGAGGCCGATGGCCCAGCGCGCGATGTCGTTGTGATGCGCGCCCCAGTCGGTGACCGGACCGCCGGAGTAGTCCCACCACCAGCGGAATGTGCTGTGGCAGCGCTCCTTGAGATATTCCACCTGCGGCGCCTGTCCCAGCCAGAGATCCCAGTGGAATCCGGTGGGCACGGGCACGGGCGTGAACGGCCCCTCGCGCAGGCCGCCGGGGACGAACACGGACACTTGCGTCAGCTTGCCGATGCGGCCGTTCCGCGCCAGCTCGCACGCCAAACGAAAGAGCTTGTGGCTGCGCTGCTGCGTGCCGGTCTGGAGGATGACGCCCTGCTGACGCACGGCCTTGACCAGCCGCTTGCCTTCATCGATCGTCAGCGTCAGCGGCTTCTCGCCGTAGATGTCCTTCTTGGCCGAGGCCGCCGCGATATTGATGAGCGTGTGCCAATGATCAGGCGTGGCCTGGACGATGATGTTGACGTCCTTGCGCTCGAGCACCCGACGGAAGTCGGTGAACTGGGCCGGGGCTTTCTCGTTCTTGGTGAACAGTTTCGCCGCCGCCGCTGCGTGGCTCTCGTCGACGTCGCACACCGCCACGATGTCGCCGAACCGGCTGGCGCTCTTCGTGTCGGCGGTCCCCATGCCGCCGCATCCGATGAGCGCGACGCCGGGGCGATCGTTGGGCGAGGTGACCGCGGGAACCTGCTGGGACGCCTCGAGCTCCCGTTGCACGAACCACAACGGCAGTCCGGTGGCGGCGGCGATGGTGGCGCAGTCCCGAACAAACGTCCGGCGCGAGATATGGATAGTCTGTGACACAGCCACATTGAACGCCAAACGCGGGCCTGAGCGCAAGCGCGACTGCCGTTTCAGACGCCTTCACCACGTTTCATCGGTCTGGATAGACGTTTCACGAGTCCATCCACCAGAATCCCCATCGGTCGATCGAACTCGCCTGTCACCGCATTCCAAGGTCGTCAGGCCGTGCGTCGAACGACTGCGGAGCCAGTTGGGGCGAAGCCACGTGGGGAGGAAT
>JANNRQ010000078.1:0-46158 GCA_031401495.1 Gemmatimonadota bacterium | reverse complement strand
CGGGTGTGATGGTGAATCCGTTCTTCTCGAGAATCCCGGTCAGGTACTTCGACGTCTCGAACTCCTGGAAGCCCAGTTCGCCGAAGCTGAACACCTGATCAACCATCTGCTGCGTCAGCGTGCTCATGCTGTCTACAAGGCGCATTGCCTGCTGCTTGAGTGCCTGGAGCTTGGGATCGTCGCCAGGGAGGTCGACGCGGAAGGCGATCTCCGGGGTGTTGACCGGGCCACCACCGCCCCCTCTGCCACCCTGCGCAGTGGCGAGCGATGACGTGGCAACGAGAAGGAGAGCGGAGATTCGAAGTGCGGAGCGCATCGTGAGCCTCGAAGTCAAATCGGGAGAAAGCGGGCGACTGCCGACCGCCAGATGATAGACTTAAATGCCTGTGACGACAAACGAAGTGGGCGAGCGCGCCGAGGCATCGTCAGCGCACAGCCCAATGACGCGCGACCTCGCACTGACGTTCGCCGGAGGCGGCAACCGGGCGTTCTATGCACTGGGCCTGATGAACCGGTGGGCGGACGAGATCCTGCCGCGCGTCGCGGCGATCTCGTCGTGCAGCGCCGGCGCGGCGGTCATCACAACGCTGTTGTCGGGTCGCAGCAGGGAATCGCGGGAGTACTGGATGGGCCGCGCCCGCAGTGTCACCAAGAACTTCGACTGGTCCAAGTTGCTGCGTGGCCAGCGCCCTGCGCCGCAGGGCGAGATCTACCACAGCACGATGATGGTGACGTTTGCGGACGGCGGTCTCGAACGTATTCGCGCGCAACCGTTTCCGATCTACATCGTCTGTGCCGCGTTCCCGTGGCTGCTGCCGCACAGCGTGTCCATCGCCCTCGGGCTCGGTCTGTATTCGTTGGAGCGATCCGTGCGGCGCGCGCCGCACCCGATGCTGCCGCGCACCATCCTCGGGTTCATGCCGGTCGCCGTTGACGCGCGCGACTGCGAGACCGCTGAAGAACTCGCCAATCTCGTTCTCGCGTCATCAGCGACGCCGCCGTTCACGCCCATCGGCGAATTCCGCGGGGAAAAACTGCTCGACGGCGGTATGGTGGACAACGCGCCCGCGTTCGTCGCCGAACATCATCCGGGAGTGAAGCGCAGTGTCGTCATCCTCTCCAGGCTGTACCATCCGTCGGTGCTCGGCGCGCAACGCCACCGGTTCTACATAGCGCCAACCAAGCAGCCGCCCATCGGGCGCTGGGACTACACGCAGCCGCACATGCTGGACGAGACCGTTGCGCTGGGTGAGCGCGAGGCCGATATGCACCGGCCAGCGCTCGAGTCCTACTTGAGGTAGGTCACTCCGTCCTTCATCACGAACTTCACGCGCTTGGTCGCAGTGATGTCCGTGGTGGGGTCTCCATCGACGGCGATCAGGTCGGCGAGCAATCCGGCGCGCACCGAGCCAATGCGATCCTGCCAGTGAAGCATACGCGCGTTCGCGGACGTCGCGGCGATCACCGCCTGGAGCGGTGACAGCCCGTAGTTCACCATCAGTTCCAGTTCACGCGCGTTGTCGCCGTGAGCAAACACTCCGACATCGCTTCCGTTGCAGATCATCACGCCTGCATCGACAGCCATTTGGAACGTCCGGCGCTTGTTCGCGATTCCGGGGGTGTCCGGGTCGGTGCCACGCTTCCAGCCGCGGTAGCTCGTCGTCGCGTCGCCGGCGGCGACGGTGGGGCAGAGGTACACGCCCTTGTCCTTCATCATCGCGAAGACTTCCGGGGTGCCGTTGTCGCCATGATCGATGGTCTCGACGCCGGCGACGATCGCGCGTCGCATGCCTTCCGCGGTGGACGCGTGCGCCACGACGGGCCGCCCGCTGCTGGCCGCGACTTCCACCATCACCTTGAGTTCGTCCACCGTGAACGTCGGGCGCGTTTCGCCGTTCGGGCCCCAACGATAGTCGGCGTACACCTTGATCCAGTCGGCGCCCCGCTTGATCTGGTCACGCACGATGCGTGTGATGGACTCGATGCCATCCGCCTCCTCGGCGCCCTGCGGAATGTCCCAGCGCGGGTCGAAGCCCTTGGGCGCGTAGCTGCCGCGCGCCACGATGGCGCGTGACGTGATCACCATGCGCGGCCCCGGAATGATGCGCTGCTCGATGGCCTGCTTCAGGCCGTAGTCGGAGTAGCCGGCGCCCTCGGTGCCGAGGTCGCGGACGGTGGTGAATCCGGCCATCAGCGTGGCCTTGGCGTGATTCACCGCGCGCGCGACTCGCAGCGCTTCCGGCTCGTTCAGCACCTGAGTGTCCCACGTCGCTTCATTATATGGGTGCAGGAGCAGGTGGCTGTGTCCTTCGATCATGCCGGGCATCAGCGTCAGTCCTGCAAGCCGCACGGTTGTCGCGCCGGCGGGCGCGGTCACCTGCGCGGACGGACCAGCGGCCTCGATGCGATTCCCCCGTACCAGGACGCTCCAACCTTCGCGCATGGCTGCGCCGTCGAACACGCGCGCCGGCACGAGCAGCGTGACCGCAGGCGTTTCGGGCGGGACCGGCCGCACCTGCGCCGACGCCGTGCTGGCCGCAGCAAGGGTCAAGCCAAGCACCATGCACGAAGCACCAGGCACGCGGTGTCGCATCTCAGTCCTTTTCGATTGGAAGTCCGGCTTTCACCCAAGCGTCAATGCCGCCGGGGAAGTTCGTGACGTCGGTGAATCCCGCGCGGCGCATCAGGCTGGCCGCGATCGAGGCGCGCGTTCCGGTCTGGCAATGCACGACAATCGGCTCATCGCGCTTGAACGAGTCGAGTTCGCCCGCCAGTGCCCCCAGGTAGACATGCTGCGCCTTGGGAAGGTGCCCGTCGTTCCACTCGGCGCGGCCGCGAACATCGATCACGCGCGGCTCGTTGCGTGACAACTGCGCCGCAAGCGTCGGGGCTTCGACAGTGCGCAGCGTCTCCTTGCCCTTCGCCATCAACGCATCGAGGGCAGCACGATCCGCGATGGCCGCGACTTCCATGCCGATCAACGCCAACCGGCGCTCGACCGTTGCCGCCTGCTCGGGAGATGTCGCAATGAGGTAGATCGGTCGATCGTAGCTCAGCACGGTACCTGCGTACGTCACGAGACTGTTTCCGAACGGGATGTTGATCGTGCCGGGAACGTGCGTCGCGCCGTAGTCGCGCGACCCCCTCAGGTCCACCACCTGGTCGCCACGCGCGATCGCCGCGGCAAGCTGCGCCGCGTCTGCCGCAACCGGTGCAGTTCCGGTGCGGGCCCACCCGTCACGATTTCGTTGTTTCATGACGGCGAAGTAGGGCGGGGGCTCGGGCTGGTCGGTGAGCACCCACTCCACAAAGGCGCGTTCGTCTTTCTGCTGAAACGCCGGGTTGAAGAGCCTTTCGTAGCCCAGTGAGCTCGAAGGCACCGCGCTCAGCGCCTTGCCGCAAGCGGAGCCGGCGCCGTGGCCAGGCCAGATCTGGAGGTAGTCCGGGAGATCCTTGGTGCGCAGCAACGATGCGAACAATTCGCGTGCAGAGCTCTCCATGGTCCCCACGATTTTCGCCGCCTTCTCCAGCAAGTCGGGCCGGCCCACATCGCCGACGAAGACAAAATCTCCGCTCACGAGCCCCATCGGGCGGTCGCCGCTGGCAAGATCCGTCACCAGGAACGACACATGCTCCGGCGTATGACCCGGCGTGTGAATCACGTCGATACGCACCATACCAACGAGGATTGAATCGCCCCCCGTGATCAACCGGATGCTCTCGGTTGGCGAGGTCGAGTACGACCAGTCTTTGCCGCCGTGCGAGGACAGCAACAGCGTCGCCTTGTGTTCGCGAGCGAGCAGGCGTCCGCCCGAGAGGTAATCCGCGTGAATGTGGGTTTCGGCGACGTACCGGATCTTCATGCGGTGCCGAACAAGGGCGGCCTGATACGTCTCGAGGACGTTCGGGTCGAACACGATCGCTTCGCGCGAGCGCTCGCAGCCGATCAGATAGCTCGCTTGTGCAAGCGAGTCGTCGTAGTAGCGTTCGAGGAGCATTGGGGGGAAAGATACGTCCGCTCATTTTTCAAATGCCGTCCTTCCTCCTTCCTCCTTCCTCCTTCCTCCTTCCTCCTTCCTCCTTCCTCCTTCCTCCTTCCTCCTTCCAGTAGCATGGCCCACGAAATCGACTACCGCCTTATCGGCGATGACATGCAAGCGGTCATCGTCACGCTCGATCCGCGCGAAGCCGTCGTCGCCGAAGCCGGCGCCATGATGTACATGCAGGACGGCATCACGATGGCCACGACGCTCGACCCCACGGGTGAGAGCAAGGGATTTGTCAGCAAGCTCGTGGGCGGCGCCAAGCGCGCATTGTCCGGTGATTCGTTCTTCGTGATGACGTTCACCAACGACGCTATGAAGCGCCGTGACGTCGCGTTCGCGGCCCCGTACCCGGGCAAGATCCTGGCGGTGGACATGAAGACGTGGGGCAACCGTATCATCGCGCAAAAGGATGCGTTCCTGTGCGCGGCGTTCGGGACCAACGTGACCATCGCGTTCACCAGGCGAATCGGCGCCGGGTTCTTCGGCGGCGAAGGATTCATCCTTCAGAAGCTCGAAGGTGACGGACTCGCATTCCTGCACGCCTCGGGTACGCTCGCGGAGATGTCGCTGGCTCCCGGCGAGGTCCTCAGGGTTGATACTGGCTGCCTCGTCGCGATGGAGGAATCGGTGAACTACGACATCCGGATGGTCCCGGGGATCAAGACGGCGCTCTTTGGCGGGGAAGGACTGTTCTTCGTCGAGTTGACCGGCCCCGGTCGTGTCGTGCTGCAGACATTGCCGTTCTCGCGCTTGGCTGACCGGATCATCGCTGCCGCGCCGCGCGCCGGCGGCAGGCGCGTTGGCGAAGGCGGCGTGCTCGGCGCCTTGGGGGGCATGCTCGATGGCGACCGTTAGGTCTCTCCACGACCCCATCGCGCTGTTTCAGAAGTTGCTCGCCGAGGCGGAGCAACTTCCCCGGGAGCGCTTGCCCGAGCCCACGGCGCTTGCGCTGGCGACTGCCAATCAGGAGGGGCAGCCGTCGGTGCGCATGGTGCTGCTTAAGCACGCGGACGCCGCGGGTTTCGTCTTCTACACCAACCTCGAGAGCCGCAAGTCCCGTGACTTGAGTTTCAATCGCCGCGCTGCGATGTGCTTTCACTGGGGGCCGCTGGAGAAACAGGTCCGCGTGGAGGGTACCATTGCGCCCGTGAGCGTCGCTGAGGCAGACGAGTACTTCGCGACTCGTCCGCGGATGAGCCAACTCGGTGCATGGGCCTCGCGTCAAAGCCGCACGATGGAATCGCCGGGCGATCTCGAGACGCGCGTCGCGGAGTTCGATGCGAAATACCAGGGTCAACCGGTGCCGCGCCCCCCGTTCTGGTCCGGGTTCAGGCTCGCGCCAGACGCCATCGAGTTCTGGTACGGCAAGCCGAATCGATTGCACGAGCGGCAGCTGTTTTTGCGCGACGGAAGTGGATGGCGCGTGCAGCGTCTCTATCCCTAGTTTGCATCATGGCCTCGCACACTCCCTCCGCCTCGTCGACTCCGTCAGCGCCGCCCGCGGTTTCTTCCGCGCCTGTGCCGGCTCCGTCGACCAACGGTGTGCATGAGAACGGCGCGCCCAACGGCGCGCCCGGAGCGCCAATCGCGTGGACCGTCGAACAGTCGAAGGCGATCTACAACATCGACGGGTGGGGCGCTGGCTTCTTCGATGTGAACGGGGCCGGCCACGTCGTCGTTCGCCCGGACCTCGAACACCCTGAGCGCGAAATCGATCTGTTTGAGGTCGCCAACGATCTGGAAGAACAGGGCGTTCAACTGCCGGTCCTTCTGCGCTTCTCCGACATTCTGCGTTCACGCCTCGACGCGCTGTCGGACCGCTTCGCCAACGCCCAGCAGGAGTTCAACTACAACGGCGGCTATACGACCGTCTTTCCGATCAAGGTCAACCAGCAGCGTCACGTGGTTGAGGAGATCGTCGAGTTCGGGTCGCGGCACGGTGTTGGACTCGAGTGCGGCAGCAAGCCTGAACTCCAGGCGGTGCTTGGCCTCGCGGACCACACCAATCACCTGATCATTTGCAACGGCTACAAGGACGAGGAGTTCATGCGCCTCGCCCTCATGGGGCAGAAGCTTGGCCACCAGGTGTTCGTGGTCATTGAGCAGTTGAGCGAGATCGACGTGCTGGTGCAGGTGGCGCAGGAACTGGATGTGAAGCCCACCGCAGGCATCCGCATCAAGCTGGCGTCGCGCGGGTTCGGTCGGTGGAAGGAGAGCGGCGGCGAGAAGAGCAAGTTCGGCCTCAACTCCGCCGATCTCATGGCAGCGATCGAAAAGCTGCGCGCGGCCGGTCGCCTCGATTGGATCAAGCTCATCCATTTCCATCTCGGCTCGCAGATCACCGACATCCGCTACATCAAGAACGGATTGCAGGAGATCACACGGTTCTACGTCGAGCTGCGCAAGCTGGGGCTCGACATATCGCACGTGGACGTCGGCGGTGGACTCGGCGTTGACTACGACGGTACAAATTCCGAGGCGGACTCCAGCGTCAATTACTCGCTTCAGGAATACGCAAACGACATCGTGTACACGCTGGCCGAGGCCTGCCGCGAGCATGACCTGCCTGCGCCGCACTTGATCAGCGAATCGGGACGCGCGCTCACCGCGCACCACGCGCTGCTTCTGCTCAAGGTCATTGACGTCGAGTCGCACGAAGTGCGCGGTCTGCCGGACCTCACCGAGGACGACCACGCACTGCTGCACGAAATGGTGGCGGACCATAAGGACGCACTGCGCAAAAACGTGTCGCGCCGCCGCATCCGCGAGGTGTATCACGATCTGACGTTCGACAAAGAGCGCGCCCAGGAGCTGTTCAACACCGGCGTTCTGTCGTTGCGCGAACGCGCGCTGGCCGAGCGGCTGTATCTCGCGACGCTCAACGTCATCGCGCGCCACGCCGAAAGGCACCTCGATGACTTTGCAGATCTCGCCAAGGACCTCTCTGTGGCACTGGTGGACCGCTATTTCTGCAACTTCTCGGTGTTCCAGTCGTTGCCGGACAGTTGGGCCATCGACCAGCTATTCCCGATGATGCCGATCCACCGGCTCACGGAACAGCCGACCAAGCGCGCCACCATTCAAGACGTGACGTGCGACTCCGACGGCAAGATCGATCGGTTCGTAGGCGAAGCCGGTGGGAGCCCCAGTCTCCAGGTGCACGAGACGCGCGACGGCGAGTCGTATATGCTCGGTGTCTTTCTCACCGGCGCGTATCAGGAAATCCTCGGCGACTTGCACAACTTGTTCGGGGACACGAACGCCGTGCACATCCGCTTCAACGACAAGGGTGGATATTCTGTGACGGACTTGGTGCACGGTGACACCGTCACCGAAGTGCTCAATTACGTGCAGTTCCGTGGTGCCGATCTGCTCTCGATGTTCCGCCGCAAGGTGAACAACGCAAAGCACATCTCTCGTCAGGACGCCAACACGTTCATCGCGGACTACGTGGCCGGGCTTGAGGGGTATACCTACCTCGAGGGAGAGGCCGCGCAGTGACCGCTGCGGCTGCGGCCGTGGCGGTGGATAGCTCGGGAGTCGGAGCGCTGTTGCTGGCGCTCGTGGCGATCTTCGTCGGCACAAAGCTGTTCGGCGAACTGGCACAGCGGATCGGCCAGCCCGCTGTGCTCGGCGAGTTGATCGCCGGTGTGATCCTTGGCGGATCCGTGCTGGGAATCGTGGACCCGTCCGACCCCGTCATTCACGCCATGTCTGAACTCGGCGTGATCGTGCTGCTGTTCGCGATCGGACTCGAGACCGAGCTGGCGTCGCTCCTGCGCGTTGGTGGCGCGGCGACCGCCGTGGCGGTCACCGGCGTTGTGCTGCCGTTCGCGATGGGGTACGGAGTGGCCACGGCGCTGGGCGTCGGGTTCCTGCCGGCACTCGTGTGTGGCGCCGCTCTATGTGCGACCTCGGTCGGCATCACGGCGCGCGTTCTTTCCGACCTCGGGCGACTCACCACCACCGAAGGCAAGGTGATTCTGGGCGCCGCGGTGATCGACGATATCATCGGGCTCATCATTCTCGCGGTTGTCGCCGCAATGGTCGGCGGCCAGGCTCCGACGCCGGCAACTATCGGCCGGATTGCCGGCATCGCGGTCGCGTTCGTCGCGGCGGCGGTGATCGCGGGAGGTCTCGTCGTGGGTCCGGTGTTTCGGGCGATCGCCAAGATCCGTGTCAGCGGCGCCGTCGGCACCATGGGGCTGGCTTTCGCGCTGCTCTTGGCGTGGCTGGCGCAGAAGTCGGGATCCGCGATGATCGTTGGAGCGTTTGCCGCGGGGCTGGTGCTCTACAAGCTCCCGCAGCGGTACGACATCGAGAAATCGACGACCACGCTTGGACACTTCTTCGTTCCCGTCTTCTTCGCCTCAGTGGGCGCGGCCGTCGATCTCAAGGCGCTTGCAGACGGCAAGTCGTTGACGCTGGGACTCGCGCTGGTCGCGGCTGGCATCGTGGGCAAGCTGTTGGCAGGATTTGCGCCGTGGTGGATGAAGGGCGACAAACTGCTCGTCGGCATTGGCATGGTGCCGCGCGGCGAGGTGGGACTGATCTTCGCGCAAATGGGACTTTCGGCTGGCGCGGTGACCGGAGGGGAATACGGCGCCCTCATGCTGATGGTGCTCGGTACGACGTTGGTCACTCCACCGGCGCTGGCTTGGCGCGCCAGCAAGCTGGGCGTAACAACCGGCGCGCCTGCTGATCAACCCGGCGACGGTGGAGTCGATGACCTCGTCGCCGGCGTACAGAAGACCCGGCCTTAGCCGAAGCGCTTCTCGACGGCCTTCCAGTTCACGACGTTCCACCACGCCTTGATGTAATCGGCGCGTCGGTTCTGGTAGTTCAGGTAGTACGCGTGTTCCCACACGTCGAGCCCGAGCAGAACGGACGATGCCGGCTTTCCGTCCATCAGCGGGTTGTCCTGATTCGGCGTGCTCACGATGGAGAGTTTGCCGCCGTCATTGAGGAGCCATGCCCACCCGGAGCCGAAGCGGCCGACGCCCGCGGCCGCGAATTGCTCCTTGAACTTGTCGAAATCGCCGAAGGCCGTGCTGATCGCATCGGCGAGCCTTCCGCTCGGCGCTCCACCATTCGGGCCCATCAGCTCCCAGAAGAGCGTGTGATTCCAGTGTCCGCCGCCGTTGTTGCGCACCGCGCCACGAACGACTTCCGGCACACCGCTGAGTGATGCGCACAACTGTTCGACGGTCTTGCTCGCCTGATCCGGCGCCTTCTCGATGGCGGCGTTCAAATTGGTGACGTACGCCTGATGGTGCTTGCCGTGATGGATTTCCATCGTGCGCGCGTCGATGTGCGGCTCGAGGGCATTGGCGGCATAGGGAAGTGCGGGCAACGTGAACGGCATGGGTGACTCCGCTTCTTTACGGTTTCTGCGGCGCGTCCGACGGAGAACCCTTCTGCTGTCGCGCCTGGTACCAGTGGTAGAACGCCGGTGAGATCGACAGGAGAATCACGACGACGATGATCTTCTCCAGATGCTTGTCGATGCCCGGAATGTAGCGCCCGAGGTAATACCCGGTCAGCAACATGCTCCAGATCCACGCCAGGCCGCCGACAACGTTAAACATGGCGAAGCGCGAGTAGTCCATGCGCGCGGCGCCGGCGACAAACGGAACGAACGTGCGCAGGATTGGCATGAACCGCGCCAGAATCACCGCCTTCCCGCCGTGTTTTTCGTAGAAATCGTGCGCCTGCTCCAAGTACTTCGGTTTGAAGAACATCGATTCCGGACGCTTGAACACTCGCGGACCGGTGAAGCGGCCCAGCCCAAACCCGACGGCATCGCCAACGATCGCCGCGACCGAGAGGATCGCACCCAACAGCCAGACGTTGAGTCCGAACTGTGGTTGCGATGACAGAAGTCCGGCCGTGACCAGCAGTGAATCACCCGGGAGGAAGAAGCCGACCAGCAGCCCCGTCTCCGAGAAGATGATCGCGGTCAGCCCGACATAGCCGCCCCAGGCGACAAGGCCGCGCACGTCGCGCAACTTGTGGAAGAGATCAAGGAGGAAGTCCATTGCGGGCTGAAGCAATCGGGTTGGCGCGGCCGGGTCAACGGATACCTTATGCGACGCGCCCTATACCCTGGACCCTAACCCTACACCCTATACCCTCGGTGCTCGTTCACGTCGTCTCGCATACCCATTGGGACCGGGAGTGGTACCACACCGCTGAGCGATTTCGCCAGCGTCTGGTGCCGCTGGTCGACGAACTGCTCGATGACCCCTCTGGCGGGAGTTTTCTGCTCGACGGACAAACCGTTGTGCTCGAGGACTACCTCAGTCTCCGGCCCGAGCGTGCGTCCGAGCTGAGCGCCGCGCTCCGCAGCGGAAAGATCGAAGCGGGACCATGGTTTGTCCTTGCGGATGAGTTGATCCCGAGTGGGGAAGGGCTGGTGCGAAACCTCCTGGCCGGAGCGAGAACGATGCGGGACATGCGCGCCGAGTCGCCGCCGGTCCTGTACTGTCCCGATTCCTTCGGTCACCCAGCCGCACTGCCGGACATTGCGGCGGGATTCGGCAAAGCACTCGTCGTCGTCTGGCGCGGGTGCCGAAGTGACCGCGACGCATTTCACTGGCGCGGTCATCACGAGCGTGTGATGGCGTACCATCTCTCGCGATCGGGCTACGAGCTTGGTGCCAACCTGCCGCCAGACGCGGACGCCGCGCCGGCCCGGTGGGCGCGGATTGCCAGCGAGATCGCAGACCGGTCTGCCACGGGTCTTTCGCTGCTCCTCAACGGCGCGGACCACCACGCGCGTCAAGTTGATCTTGCGAAGGCGCTGAAAGAACTGGGTTGGGTCGCCAAGCCGGCGACGATCGAAACCGCGAGCCTCGCGCAGTTCGCCCGTGAACTGGCACGCCGTGCTGCGTCATCCAAGCTCGGCGAGATCGAAGGCGAGCTGCGTGATTCGTACGGTTACACGTGGGCGCTGCAGGGCACTCTCGCAAGCCGGGCGCATCAGAAACGCCGCTAC
Organism: Gemmatimonadota bacterium; assembly: GCA_031401495.1. Classification (GTDB taxonomy): domain Bacteria; phylum Gemmatimonadota; class Gemmatimonadetes; order Gemmatimonadales; family Gemmatimonadaceae; genus DASPMP01. The sequence continues at coordinate 35,115 of JANNRQ010000078.1, read as the reverse complement.
GCTCGCGTCGAACGCGAAATGGTCCGGGACGTCGAACCGTGGGCGGCGCTCGCGCGCCTCACTCGTGGCACAAATCGCCAGCACCTGACACGCGCCGCATGGCGGGACGTGTTGCTCTGCCAGCCGCACGACAGCTTGTGCGGGTGCAGCACTGACGCGGTCGCGCGCGCGGTGGACGCCCGGCTGGAAAGCGCCGAGCATCAGGCCAGCGGCATACGCGAAGACGCCATCATGGACTGTTTGGGCCACGATCGAAGTGTCGCGCGCTCGGCGCCCGAAGCTCAGCGTCCCGTGCTTGTGGTCCGCAATCCGAGCGCACGACCGAGAGCCGGAGTGGCGATCGTCGAGATCGTGACGAAAGTCGCGGACGCACCGGTCGGCCCAGGTTCAGCGCCGCCGACGCTGCCTGCGAACATCGGACGCTATCTGCCTAATGGGCTCGCGTGTCAGCTGCTCGACGAAACGACGGCGTATGCGCGCGCCGAGGCGCCCCGCGCGTACCCGGACAACGATCTGGTGATCAGGCAGCGAGCAGCCGTGTGGATGGAAGACGCTCCCGCGTACGGCGTCGCGATCACTCCGCTCTCGGTGGGCGCGCCGGCCGCTTCCGTGCGAGAGCCGGTCGTCGTCGAAGGCCGCAGGATGTCCAACGGCAGAATCGCTCTCGCGTGGACCACGTCGGGGCAGGTGACCCTCACGGATCTGGCAACGCGGCGCGCAGTGCGGGGACTCATCGCGTGGGAGAGCCGCGAGGACCTTGGTGATCTGTACACGCCGTCCATCCGGAAGACCAAACTCACTGGGCGGTGCGCCGGCACACGAGTGATGCATCGTGGCCCACTGCGCGGCTACGTCGGACAGGCATGGCGCTTCGCGAAGGGCAAAGAGCGCGTGGACGTGCGGGTCGGGTTCGCGATCGACGCCGGCTCGTCGTTCGTGCGCATCGAAGTCGCTGGAGAGAACGCCATGTCCAATCATCGGTTACGGCTCGTCATCTCAAGTGATGTCTCAGATCAACGCTGTGTCGCGGATGCCGCCTTTGGTCCGGTTGTGCGCGAGGCGACGCATGCCTCACCAGAAGCCGCTCGCGTCGAAGCCCCGATCGCAACCGCCCCGCTCCACCGCTACGTGTCGCGATTCGACGAGCTGCGCGGCGTCACCGTCTTCTCGGACGGGATGGCCGAACACGAATCGGTGAAACGCGGGTTTGCGGTTACGCTCGTGCGAGCCGTTGGCGAGCTGTCGCGCTCCAACCTGCCGGAGCGACCTGGGCACGCGGGCTGGCCCGTTCCGACGCCTGAGGCGCAATGCGGCGGTCCATTTGCCGCCGCGCTTGCCGTCATGCTGCATGGGCCGAAGTCGGACGAAGTCACCGAACTGATTGAGCGCACCAGCGACGACGTGCTCTTTCCGCTCACCGGCGAGACGTGGCGCAGCACCATCGTGGCCCCGTCTACGGCGCAAGGCATCGCACTCGAGGGTGCCGGCTTGGCGTTCTCCACGATCAAGGAGAGTGAAGTCGGCAACTGGATGCTGCTGCGCTGCGTCAACCTGCTGGATCGTGAAGCCAGCGGGCGCTGGCGGTTCGGGCCCGCCATCCGCGAAGCGAAGGGATCGCGGCTGGACGAGATGCCGCTCGAGAAGCTGGTCGTTGCAAACAACTCGGTCGCCTTCCGCGCTCCGCCGCGCGGCATCGTCACGATTCTCGTTCGCTAAGCGCGCTCCGCGATGGAACGCCGGAGCCCAGCGCGATCGCCAGCAAGGCTGTCGCGCAACGCATCACCAATGATCGTCGCGCAGAACACGGTGAGGATGAGTGCGGTGCCCGGCGCGATGGCGACCCACGGCGCAGTGACGATCAGGTCGCGCCCGCCGGCAATCATGTTGCCCCAACTCGGGCTGGGCGGCTGAATCCCGAGTCCCAGGAACGACAGGCCGCTCTCCAGCAGAATCGCGTTGCCGACGCCGAGTGTCGTCGCCACGATCGCGGGTCCCAACGCATTGGGCAGCGCGTGCCGCCACAAGGCGCGCCAGGACGTGGTGCCGAGCGCCACGGCGGACTGCACATACGGCTGCGCGCGGACGCCGATCATCTCGGCCCGGATCAGCCGGGCCACTCCCATCCATCCGGTCGCGATCAGCACGACGACCACCGTCGTCGCGCTGGGCCGCCACAGTGCCGCGCACACAAGGAGCAACACGAGCCGCGGCACTGCCAGCAGCGTATCGGCAAGCGCCATCAGCGCACGGTCGATCCAGCCGCCGCTCCACGCAGCGAGCGCGCCAACGCCCGTGCCCAGGGCGGCGGCAATCACCGAACCGGCGATACCAACGGTGAGTGAAACGCGCCCGGCGAGCATCATCCTGACGAACAGGTCGCGCCCGAACCGGTCCGTGCCTAGCAGATGAAAGTTGCCAGCAGCGTCAGTGGAGAAGGGAGGCAGCAGTTTGAGGGACAGTACGTCGCCGATGGCCAGCGGGTCCGCGCTCGCGATCGCTGGCACCAACACACACGCGAGGGCGAGTACGGCGAGGACGATCACGCCAGCGGTCGCAAAGCGATCCCGAAGCCACAGTGCTCTCACGCGGCCTCCCGCCTTGGGTCGATGAGCGGCAACGCCAACTCGGCCGCGAGATTCGCGAGAATCACCGCGCCCGAGTACCACAGCGTCGCGCCCATGATCACGGGGTAGTCGCGAGAAAGGATGGCGGTGAGTGTAGTGCGCCCCAGCCCGGGCCACGCGAACACCGACTCGACGAACACCGACCCGGCGACGAGGCCCGGCAGCGACAGCGCGAACAGCACGACCAGCGACGGCAGCGCGTTGGCCAGCACGTGGCGTCCGAACACCGACGCGCTCGTCGCGCCTTTGCCCCGCGCGGTCTTCACGAAGTCCATGCGCACGATGTCGAGCACGCTGGTGCGAGCATAGCGCGCGATGCCCGCGGCGCCGACACCTGCGAGGATCGACACGGGCAGCACCGCGTGTCGAGCAAGGTCCATGAGGCCGGGCCAGCCGCTCAGTGTCAGTCCCGGCGTTCGCAGTCCGAACGACGGCAGACGAAGCCAGGGCGGCAGGCCAAGCACCGCAGCCCCGTACGTGAAGACGGCCACGAGTCCAAGAGCGATCCAGAATGTCGGCGCCGCGTAGGCCGCGGTGGTCACCGCAGTTAGCACGTGATCAATCGGCGTTCTGTGGCGCGCGGCTTGCCACATCCCGATGGGCACGCCGATGAGGAACGTGAGGGCCAGCGAGAGCGCGCCCAACGTGACAGACACCGGCGCCGCCTCGGCGAGTACCGCGGACACACGTCGGCCGGAGGAGAAGCTCGTGCCGAGGTCGCCGCTCACCGCGCCTTTCAACCACCGTGCATATTGCACCGTCATGGAACGGTCGAGTCCGAGCTCCGCACGAATGCGCGTGGCGTCGTCGACAGACGCGCCCGGCGGCACCAGGAGCACCGCGGCGTCACCCGGCGCCAGGCGCAGCAGGACGAACGTGAGCGTCACCACCAGCCACATCAGGCCGGCGGCGATCATCAGGCGCCGGAGCAGAGCAGTCGCTTGCACGGCTGGATAATGCGGACGCGTTTCACCGCGTCAATCGCGACGGTCGTGGTGGTTGCGATCCTGACCGCCTGCATTGCGCCGCAGCGGCCCACGGACGTTGTCGTCTTCGCGTCCGGCACGGATCTCGAGTCAGCGAACCCGCTCGTCACGATTCACCCGCTTTCGCGGCAAATCCAGCGACATGTGTTGCTGGTGACTCTGGTGCGCTTCGACAGCGTGTTATCGCTACAGCCGTACTACGCGCGGACGTGGCTGTGGGACGCGCCGCGCATCACGCTCACGATGCGACTCGACACGAAGTTGTCATGGCACGACGGCACCCTGACGACGGCGCGCGACGTGCAGTTCACGCTGTTGCGCGCTCGGGATCCGCGATCCGGCTATGCGCGCGCATCCGATCTGGCATCCATCGACACGGTGCTCGTTCCGAACGACAGCACCGTGATCATGCGGTTCCGAACACGGCAGCGCGACGTTCCTCACGTACTCGTCGAATTGCCGGTCATTCCGCAGCACCTTCTGGGCGCCGTCGCGGCGGCGGACATGCGTCGCGCCGCGTTCAACACCGCGCCGGTGGGGAACGGTCCTTTCCGTTTCGTGCGGCGCGTCGCCGGTCAGCGCTGGGAGTTCGCGCGTAACGACAGTTTTCCTGCCTCGATGGGCGGCGCACCGCGGATTCGCGAACTCGTGGTCGCCGTCGTGGACGAGCCGACCACCAAGTTCGCCGGACTCGCCGCTGGGGAGCTCGACTTTGCCGGCATCTCCGGAACGATGGCGGATCTCGCGCGTCGCGATCCGATGATCGAGGTCATGGACTACCCGGTGTTGTTCTCGACGGGCATCATCTTCAATTCGCACCGCGCACCATTCGATGACCCACGCGTGCGGCGCGCGGTAGGACTGTCGGTTGACCGGACACGAATCGTCAGTGCCGCGCTCGCCGGCTTCGGCACTCCGGCGTCGGGGCCGGTGCCACCCGAGAATCCGCTGGCGCTCGCCGAAGCGCCGCGGCTCCAGCCGCAACGCGCTGACACGCTGCTGGACGCTGCCGGATGGCTGCGCGGTCCGGATGGATGGCGGGCGCGAAACGGCCGCCCGCTGGAGTTCGAGTTGCTGACGGTTGGGTCCGGCGACAACGCAGTGGAGCAGTTGATCCAGGCTGACCTCGCGCTGCGCGGAATCCGAATGCGCGTACGTCAGATGGAGATGGGCGCGTTCCTCACGCGTGCTCGCGCCGCTACCAAGGACTTCGATGCGCTGGTCACCGGCGTCCCCGGCGATCTCGCGCTCTCCTACGTCGGCGGGATGTTCGAGTCGTCGCAGCGGGGCGGCGCTCTGGACTACGCCGGCTATCGCTCGGCCACGCTCGACGCGTTGTTCTCTCGCGCCCGCTCGGCTTCAACGCCAGCGGAACTGCACGCCGGGTGGCAGGACATACAACGCCAGCTTGATCGCGAGATGCCCGCGGCGTGGCTCTACCATTCCCGCGGCCTTCAGGGCGTGTCGGCGCGAATGCGCGGAGTTGCGTTTGACCCGCGCGGCGAACTGGCGACGATTGCGCGCTGGACCGCCGATGCGACGCCGGCTCGGCGGTCCGTCGCAAAGCGCTGATGCTGCTCATTGCAGATGTGCGACTCGACGCGCGCCGTCAGGCGGTGCGCGGCCCGCTTGCGCCGCTCTTGGCATCCCTGAGCGCCGAACTCGAGCCGCTGCTCGCCAGGGAACTCCACGTACCGCGCGAGAAGGCGCTGCTCTCGCGCGCCGGCGGACGCTGCGAGCGGGACGGAGCCAGCCTCGAGTTCGATCCGTTCAGCCCCACGTCCCATCGCTGTCCCGCGTGTGGCGCGGTCTACTCTGGCGCCCTGCACGATCGCGCGTGGATCACCTGGTATCAGCTGTGGCTTGCAGAGCGCGCGGTGCATGGCGCGCTCTTCCACGCACTCACCGGTGACGCGCGGTACGCGACCCTCGCGCGCGACATCCTGCGCGCGTATGCGGATGCGTATCTCGGGTACCCCAACCGCGACAACGTCCTCGGACCAACGCGACCGTTCTTCAGCACGTATCTCGAGTCGATTTGGCTGTTGCAGCTGTGCGTCGCTGCGGACCTTGTTCAATTCGGCGGCGACAAGGCGACTGCCGATCTCGTGCGTGAGCGCGTCGTCGCTCCGAGCGCCGAGCTGATCGGCGGATTCAACGAGGGGAGATCCAACCGCCAAGTGTGGAATAACGCCGCGTTGCTCGCATCGGCGCTCCTGCTTGGCGATGCCAACCGGGCCGATGCATTGGTTCGCGTGAAGACGGGTGTGTCGGATCATCTCAGCCATGCGCTTCTGCCCGACGGCACGTGGTGCGAAGGCGACAACTACCACCAGTTCGCGATGCGCGGACTCTGGTATGCAGTCACGATGTGCGATGCCAACGGGCTCGTCCTCGCCGGCGCACAGACACGCGCGTTCGATCGCGGTGTCGCGGCCACATTCGCGGCCGCGCTTCCGGACTTCACCTTCCCATCACGCAAAGACTCTCAGTACGCTGTCTCGCTGCGACAATGGCGCTTCGCGGAACTCGCGGAGCTTGGTTTCGCCCGCTCCCGCGACGAGCATCTCGCCGGTGAACTCGCTCGGTGTTACGAGCCCGGTGTGGAACGAGGCGACACTGGAAGATCCCGGTCCACTGCGGACGCCGAACGAAACACTGCCTCGTCTCTGCTCACGCGGGCCGATCTTGGATGGCGCGCGCTCTTGCACGCGCTACCGGAACTCCCTCCGCTCGACGCGGCCGAACCGCGCTCGATCCATCTCACGGGCCAGGGGATCGCAGTATTTCGCCGTCCGGGCCAGGTGTTTGTCGCCCTGGACTACGGACAGTCCGGCGCGGGCCACGGTCACCCGGACCGACTCAACGTGCTGCTGGCGCAAGGGCAGACGCGCTGGCTCGACGATCTGGGCACTGGCTCGTACGTCGAGAGGACGCTGCACTGGTACCGCAGTTCGTTGGCGCACAATGCGCCGTTTGTGAACGGGCATTCGCAGCGCAGCGCCGACGGTGCCCTCACGGCATACGACGAACGCGGCGATCTCGGCTGGGTGGAAGCGCAGTTCGTCGACGACGACATCAGGCTCACTCGCACGCTCGTTGTCACGCCGCGCTATATCGTCGACGAGCTGGCGTGGGCGCCCGCACCCGGGGCCACGCCCCGGATTCAATCCGACTCGGACGACCCCTGGATCGACCTGCCGTGGCACGTGAACGCAGAACCCGAGGGCATGGTGCTTGAGCCTGCAGATGTCTCCGGCAGCGGCGGGCTCGAAGATGGTTTCGATTTTGCACGCGACTGGACCACCGCTGTCCTTCCGCCTGGTGAGACCTTCCGGCTTCGTGCGACTGACGGGGTTCGACAACTCAGTCTCGCCGTCTTCACCAAGGGGAAGGCGACTCTGTGTCGCGCGGCCGGTCCCGGGCAGCCGGCCTCGACAAAGGCCCCCTTCTATATGGTACGCCTGCATGGGGCGCAGGGCCGGGTGCGCTCAGTCGTGGCCTGGGATCCCAGCGCCAAGGCTGAGTTCGACGGCGAGTTCGTTCGCGTTGTATCGAGCGCCACGTCCGACGTCCACTCGCGTACCACAGCTGGATGGCGTGTTGAAGTGACCGCCGACCGCGCCGCCAAAGCGATCGACCTCGCTGGTCGAGTTGCTCCAGGACCACGTCGAGTAGACGTTGCGAGTCCGGCGCCCCTCCGCCTCACTCGCCGCGACAAACAAGTCGGCGGCTGGTGGTCCGACATGTCGGAGTCGCAGCGCCAATCACTCACAGTCCTTGACCTCGGCGAGAAGAACTACCGGCGGTCCGAAGTTGCCTGGAGCGACGCGGGATGCCCGACCGCCTCGGTCGCGATTGCAGCATCGGTCGCAGGCGTCGAGGTATTTGTCGACGTGCGAGCTCCCGGACAGCGCTTCGCAGCGGCCGGCGCGGAGAACCCGTTCGACAACGAGCACGCGGACACGATGGGCGCCGGAATCCAGGTCTACATCGGCACAGGGCACGGTCGAGCCGCATTTATGCTTGTTCCCGAGCTCGACGGAGACACCGTGCGCGTCCGGCAGATTCCCGGCTCTATGGGCACACCGGTCGTCGCGCGCTGGCGCCCCCGCGACGGCGGCTACGAACTTCACGTGCTGTGTGCAAACGGGCACCTCAATACGTTCACACTCGCCGTTGTGATCAACGATGCCGTTCAAGGACGCGATCGGCGGCGCGGCCAGCTCGTGATGTCTGACGCGGCCGGCGAATTCGTGTATCTCCGCGGCGATCGCGAGGACGACGCCAAGTCACCGCATTTCGAGGTCGGTACATGAGCGAGTCGTTGCTCTCCCAGGTCGTGGTCGTGCTCTGCGAACCGCAGGATCCCGTCAACATCGCTGGGACCGTGCGCGCGATGGCCAACATGGGAATCCACGAACTGCGCCTCGTCAGGCCGGTCGAGTACGACCCCGTGCGTCTCGAGGGAATCGCGCACAACACGCGCGCGCTCATCGACGGCATCAAGCGCTTCGATCAGTTCGACGAGGCCGTCGCCGACTGCGTCCGGCTGGTCGCCTTCACGGCGCGGCGCCGCGCCGCCAAGTGGCGTGTCATCGCGCCCCGCGAGGCCGCGGCTGAATTGCTCGAGGCGGCGACCAACGGCACGGTCGCGTTGGTGTTCGGCAGGGAAGACAGCGGGCTGCCCAACGAAGTGCTCGACCGCGCGCACTCCACGGTCGTTATTCCGACGACAAACCACTCGTCGATGAACCTCGCGCAGGCGGTACTCATCGGCCTCTATGAGCTTCACATGGCGGCGGGCGACGCGACGCGAACACTGCCGCCGCCGCGCAAGGATGCGCCACCCCCCACGGAGGCGCAGCTCGAGCAGTTCTACGGTGACGCACAGGCGTCGCTGGATGCCATCGAGTTCTTCAAGACGCGGCAGACCGAGCACATCATGCGCACCGTGCGCTCCCTGACCTCACGCGCAGCGCCGGACGCGCGCGAGCTTTCGCTGATGCGCGCGATGGCGTTCGAGATCCGCCGCTTCATGGAACGCCTGCGCACTTGAATCGCGCCCCCATCAGAACGTGATTTGACCCATGGTCTTCTCGCGCATATTTGGCTCCAAGCCAAAGCCGGACGTGGGCGCCGCCGCTGAACCCGAGGCCGAAGAGGCCGACGAGTCCGTGCCGGAAGGTCCCGGCGAGGAGGGCGAAGACTTCCACTGGACGTCGCGCGCAACCGCCCTGATTCCCGGCGGCGCGTCCACCGGCAGCAAGCGGGGGCCGAATCTCTACGGCGGAGAACAGCACCTGCCGACGCATTTCGTTCGCGCGGCCGGCTGTCACCTCTACACGGCAAACGACGAGACGCTTGTCGACTGCACCATGGCACTCGGCAGCGTCGCGCTCGGGTACGCCGAGCCGGATCTCACGCGCGCCGTGATCGAGACGCTGGCCAGCGGTTCGGTGTCCGGCCTGTCACCAACGCATGAAGTGGAGCTGGCCGAGAAGTTCTGCGGCGTCGTTCCGTGCGCGGAGCGGGTGCAGTTCCTGAAGACGGGCGCGGAGGCCATGAGCGCTGCGGTGCGCATCGCGCGCACCTACACCGGCCGCGACGTCGTCGTAGGCTGCGGGTACTTCGGATGGCATGACTGGTGCTCCGATGCCGCAGGCGTCCCGAGGGCGACCCGCGCCGCATACCGCAAAGTTCCGTTCGATGACATCCCGGCGCTCGAACGCGCCGTGACCGAGGCGGGCAGTGAACTCGCGGCGATCGCACTCGAGCCGGTCATCGAGCGCATGCCATCGAAGGAATGGATCGCGCGCGCCCGCGAACTCGCCGACCGCGCGGGCGCAGCGCTCATTTTCGACGAACTCAAGACCGGATTCCGCCTCGCGACCGGTGGCTACCAGCAGGTCTCAGGCGTCACTCCGGATCTGGCCGCGTTCGGCAAAGCGCTCGCGAATGGACACGCGCTCGCGGTGGTGTGCGGCAAGGAGGAACTGATGTCCGCTGCCTCGAAGACCTGGATCTCGTCGACCCTTGCCAGCGAGGCAGGCGCTCTCGCGGCGGCCCGCGTCGTTCTGGCATGGCATGAGAAGGTGGACGTGTGTGCCGAACTCGCGCGCACGGGAGCACAGATGCGAACGGTCGTTGGCAACGCGCTCGTCGCCAGCGGAATTCAAGGCGTCACCATCGACGGGCTCGACCAGATGTGGCTGCTGCGTTTCAAGGATCCCCAGCTCGAGGACGCGTTCATCGCTACGGCGGTGCGCAACGGCGTGCTCTTCAAGAAGGGCGCGTACAACTATGCCTCGCTCGCCCACGATGAAGAAGCGATCGCCGAAATCGAGTCCGGCGCCAGCGAAGCCTTCGTCGAAATCCGCGATGGCGGCCGGCGATGAAGGAACCGCTGATCGACGCACACGCGCACTTCCTGTGGGAGGGCTGCGGCCGCGCGGACTGGCGCGAGGTAAACGCGGCGCGGCTGCGTGCGGGCGAACGCATGGGCATCACCTGCCACGTCTCATCGATCCTCGGCACGTTTGGCTTCACGTCGCCGACCTACTTCCCGTCACCAGACGACCTCACCGCCGGCAACGACGCCATGCTCTCCTTGTGCCGGAAGAACGGCCCACTGGTTCGCATGCTGGTTGCCGCAAATCCCAATCACACCGCGCACGCGCGAAAGGAGATTCAGCGCTGCGCAGAAAAGGGCGCGGTTGGCATCAAGCTCGCGGCCAGTCGCCGATGCGACGATCCGTTGCTCGATCCGGTCTGCAACCTGGCGGCCAGGCTCGGCTTGCCGATCCTGCATCACATCTGGCAGCACAGGCGTCGTGAGTGGCCCAACCAGGAGATTTCCGACGGCGCAGATCTCGCCAAGCTGGCTGTGCGTCATCCCAAGGTGACGTTCATCCTCGCACACATCGGCGGGGGCGGGGACTATCAGCACACGTACGCGGCCATCCGCGACGTTCCGAACATCGCCGCCGACACGTCGGGCAGTGGAGTGGACCGTGGCATGCTCGACGAGGCCGTGGCCGCGATAGGTTCGCAGCGGCTGCTGTGGGGAAGCGACATCACCATGGAGACCGGACTCGCGAAGCTGCGCGCGCTCGACAACACCGGTCTCTCCAACGCGGAAGACGTGAAGGACATCCGCTGGCGCAACGCGGCTCGCATCTTCGGCAAATCCGTCGCGAGGATGCGCTGATGTCACCGAAGCACGAAGCACGCAGCACCAAGCACGAAGCACGAAGCACCAAGCACCAAGCACGAAGTACGAAACACCAAGCACGAAGCACGAAGCACCCGTTGGTCGATATCAACGCGTTCATCGGTCCCTATCCGTTCCGCTACGTCCCGCACCCGAGTCCGGAGGTGCTGGTGCGCGTGCTCGAGCGCGAAAAGATCGACACTGCCTGGGTTGGCCACCTTCCGTCCGCCTTCTATAGAGATCCCACGCCCGGCAACACGGTCCTGTACACGGCGCTCGCGCTGCACGCGAAAGTGTTGCGCCCTGTCCCAACGATCCGGCCCGATTGGCCGCACTGGGAACGCGCGCTGGAGGCCGCGGTCGCCGCGGGCGCGCCGGCAGTCCGCGCATATCCGGCGCAGTGGCAGCTCGCGCCGGATGACCCACGGATGAAGGTGCTGGCGATCGCGTGCGGCAGGGCGAAGCTCGCACTCATCCTGACCGTGCGCTTCGAGGATCTTCGCCAACGCCATCCGCTCGACATCGCCGGTGATCTTCAGCCGGCTGCGGTTCGGGCGATCGCGCGCGCTGGTGCGGGCGTGCGTCTCATCGTGACCGCGGCGGGGAAGGAGTTCATCGAGGAAGTGCATTGGGGGCTCACCCCTGCCGAGCAGAAGCGCGTGTTCTGGGATTTCTCGTGGGTGTGGGGTCCGCCTGAGGATCACCTCGCGAAACTCTTCGCGACGGTTGGCAGTTCGCGTTTCGTGTACGGCACGATGTGGCCGCTGCGTCTCGCCCAGAACTCCGCGGCGAACTTGGAACTCCTCCCCACTGCGCTGTCGCGCGCCCGCCTGGCCGATCCCAACAAACTCTTTGTCGGTTAGCTCTGTTCGGATGCGCGGCTCGCGTTAGCTTGTGCGCGACGTGAGAGATGACGCAGTTCCGCCTTGCGCGGAGATTGGGGGCTGTCCAAATTTTGCCGTGCCGAACTTGTGAAATTGTTCACAAGCTCGTGGTGGGCCAACACCAAACCCGCGCGATGACCCAGCGTCGAAAGTGGACCGCTATTCCCGGGCTGCTCTTGCTCGCCGTCGGTGCAGTGGCGCTCTCAGCCTATAGCGGCGCCTCGTCGTCCCAGAACAACTCGCCAGTTCAGCCGATCGCGTTTCCACACCCGCTCCATGCGGCCGGAAACCTGAACATGAACTGCTTGTACTGCCATAACACAGCCAACAAGTCGCCGGATCCGGGCTTGCCCGCGGTTTCGACCTGTATGGGTTGCCATCTCATTGTCCGCGCGGACAAGCCCGAGATCCAGAAGCTGGCTAAGTACTACGCGATGGGCGCGGGTACGCCGGTCCCGTGGGTCCGGATTCACAAGGTGCCGGACTACGTGCGCTTCCCGCACATGCGCCACGTCAATGCGGGCGTCACCTGCCAGAGTTGCCACGGTCCCGTGCAGCAGATGACGCAGGTCTATCAGTACTCCTCGCTCAACATGGGCTGGTGCGTGAATTGCCATGTGAACGGCTACGACCCGCGTGAAGGCCTCAAGGCCACCGGCGTCGTGGACACCAGCACAACGGTGACGCCGGACGCCGAGCGCAAGCGCGCCCGTTACGACTGCGCCAGCTGCCACTACTAATGATCGACTCTCCAGAAGGCGCCAAGCCGGGCGTTCGTCGACGCGAGTTCCTCAAGGTTCTTGGCGTGGGCGCTGCCGCGAGCGCGTCCGCGTGCGACGCGTTCCAGGACAACGCCGGCAAGTTGATCCCGTACCTCGTTTCGCCGGACCAGACCGTTCCCGGCGTTTCGACGTACTTCGCGAGTGTCTGCCGCGAGTGTTCGGCGGCCTGCGGCATCATCGCCGAAACACGCGACGGGCGTGTCATCAAACTCGAGGGCAACCCGGAGCATCCGTTGAACCACGGCGCGCTGTGCGCGCGCGGTCAGTCAGCAGTGCAGGGCCTCTACAATCCCGATCGCTTCCGCACCCCGATGATCAAGACGGCCGGCGCGTGGAAGGCAGCGACGTGGGACGAAGCCATTGCATTGCTTTCCGCCAAGATCGTCGAGCAGAAATCCAAGGCCGGTGCCGCCGTGTTCCTCAACCAGCACGAGGGCGGCAGCTTCCCGAGCTTCCTCGACAGTTGGCTGTCGTCCATGGGGATGCGCCCGCACGTCAGCGTTGACTTCGAAGCGGATCACGCTGCCATCGAAGCCAACAAGCGTTCGTACGGCGTCGCGTGGCCTGAGCTCGCGTTCGGCCAGGCGAAACTCATCGTTTCTTTCGGCGCGGACTTCCTCGATGGCTGGGGCTCCAGCGTCCAGCATCAACTCGACTTCGCGGACGCGCGCGCCAAAGGTGCTGCGGCGCCGCGCTTCGTGTACATCGGCGCACGTCGTTCGCTGACCGGCCTCAACGCGGATCAGTGGATTTCGTGCACGCCTGGCAGTGAGTTGGCCATTGTGAACTTCCTGCAAGGTCGTGGTACGGCGCAGGCCGCTGCGACTGCGAGCGGGGCTACCGCTGAATCGCTTACAGCCCTTGCCCGCGAAATCGCCACTGCGAAGCCGAGCCTTCTGGTCGCGGGTGGCCGCGGCGAGAACGGCCTCGACGTCGCACTCGGCGTTGCCGCACTCAACAGATCCGCAGGCAATGTCGGCGTCACGATTCGTTCGGCAGACGCCGTGCTCGGCTTCGAAGGAATCTCCAAGCAGGGCGATCTCAGCGCCGCCGTTGAGCGTATGCGCGGCGGCAACGTCGGCATCGCGTTCGTCCGCGGTCCGAATCCGGCATACTCCATGGCGTCGTCCGCCAAGTTCGCCGAGGCCTTCGCCAAGGTCGCGTTCAAGGTCAGCTTCTCGCTCTATCCGGACGAAACAACCGAGATGTGCGACCTGATCCTGCCGGACCTGCACTCGCTCGAGCAGTGGGGCGACTCGGAGCCGGTGAAGGGCACTCTCGGCCTTCAGCAGCCCGCGATGGATCCGGTGTACAAAGGTTCCCGCTCGGCGGCAGATGTGCTCATGGCTGTGGCCAAGAAAGACGCCGCCGCTGCAAGCCGCTTCCCGCAGCCGGACTACCGCTCGTGGCTCATTGCGCGCGTGCCGGGCAACACCGCGACGCGCTCGACGATGTTCGCCAAGGGCCTCGGGTCCGGCAACATCACTCGCCGCGAAATGCCGGCACCGTCGGCGACTCAATCTGCGACCGCGGCCGCGGCAACCGGCGACTATTTCCTCGTCACCTATCCCTCGCCGACGCTTGGCGACGGACGCGGCGCCAACAAGCCGTGGCTCCAAGAGCTTCCGGATCCCGTCACCAAGGTGCTCTGGAGCTCGTGGGTCGAGTTGCATCCCGAGACCGCAGCCAAGCTCCACGTCGAGCGCGGCGACGTTCTTGAAGTGACGACATCCGCGGGCACGGTCCGTGCGCCAGCGCTTCCGTATCTCGGCATCCGTCCGGATACCGTGGCGATCGCGCTGGGTCAGGGTCATTCCAGCCCATCGCAGCCGACGTACCACGACGGCAAGGACACCAGCGTGCAGTGGGGCTACGGCCGCTACTCGCGCAGCGTCGGCATCAACGCGAACGCTCTGCTGAGCGGAGCGACCAATTCTGGTGGCGGCTCGATTGCCACTGGAAAGTGCAGCGTCACGAAAACGGCAGAAAAGGTGCAGGTCCCGACCACCGAGGGTTCGGCCCGACAGCACGGGCGTGGAATCGCGCAGGCGATGCACGTGTCCGAGATCGGCCGTCCGCCGGCCGAAGAAGTTGGCCACGGCAAGATTCCCGGAGCGGCGAGCCACGAATTCCTTCCGGGTCTACGGTCGCCGGTCGCCGCAGACGCACAGGGTGAGCTCGGCGCTCCGTCAGCAAAAAACCAAGGCACGCAGCTGGGCATGTACGATCCGAATCATCCCCTTGGCATGGCCAAGCGCCGCTGGGCGATGACGGTGGATCTGGCACGCTGCACCGGCTGCTCGGCGTGCGTCACCGCTTGCTATGCCGAGAACAACATTCCGACCGTCGGCGCGCCGTGGCAGAACGGCGTTGTGTACGCGGAGAAGCGCCCGGGCTTCAACATCACACGCGGTCGCGAAATGAACTGGCTGCGCCTCGAGCGGTACTACGAGGGCGCGGACGATGGGGCGTTCACCGAGAACTTCGAGGCGCGTTTCATCCCCATGATGTGCCAGCACTGCGGCAACGCGCCGTGCGAGCCTGTTTGCCCGGTGTTTGCGACTTACCACGCACCCGACGGTCTCAACGTGCAGGTCTACAATCGTTGCGTCGGCACGCGCTACTGCTCCAACAACTGCCCGTACAAGGTCCGCTACTTCAACTGGTTCGGGTACGGTGAACCGGATCGCATTCAGTACGCGTTTCCGGAGCCGCTCAACTGGCAGTTGAACCCGGACGTCACCGTCCGTGGCAAGGGCGTGATGGAGAAGTGCACGATGTGCGTGCAGCGCATTCGTGAAGCAGAGAACCGTGCTGCGCTTGAGAAACGGGAAGTCGCGGCGGACGAGTTTACCACGGCGTGTGCTGCGGCGTGTCCGTCACGCGCGATCGTCTTCGGCGACGCCGCGGATGAGTCGTGGACCATTCAGGCGCACATCGGCAGCGAGCGCGCGTACCACGTGTTCGAAGAGCTCAACACCTACACCGCCGTCGTGTACCTGAAGAAGATCAATCACACCACGAAAGCTGCGGCGGCAGGGGAGGCACGCTGATGGCTACCGCGACGCCTCCAGTCGAAATGCGCCCGAACATTCCGTCGGCAACGATCCGCCTTCCGGCGGTCAAGGACTACGAGCAGGTCGATCGCGAGATCATCGGAACGCTCAAGCCCACGCTCGGGTGGTTCGCCGCGCTGATGACGGCGATCGTGTGTTTGCTGATCGGGGTTTCCGCCTGGTTCTACCAGGTGTACGCCGGACTCGGAGTCGCGGGCTACCACCCGCCGGTGATGTGGGGCGTGTACATCATCACCTTCGTGTTCTGGGTCGGTATCGGTCACGCCGGCACGCTGATTTCGGCCATTCTGTATCTCTTCCGGGCCGGATTCCGCACCAGCATTTACCGCTGCGCCGAAGCCATGACCGTGTTCGCGGTCATGACGGCCGGGCTGTTCCCGATTCTCCACCTCGGCCGCCCCTGGAAGTTCTTCTGGCTGATTCCGTACCCGAACTGGCGTTTGCTGTGGCCGCAGTTCAAGAGCCCGCTCGTGTGGGACGTGTTCGCGATCCTCACGTACCTCACGGTGTCCAGCACGTTCCTCTACATCGGACTTATTCCGGACATTGCAACGCTGCGCGACAAGGAAACCAATCCGGTCCGCAAGGCGATCTACGGCGCGATGTCACTCGGCTGGCGCAACTCGGACCGCGAGTGGCGCCACTTCACGCGCGCGTACCTGTTCCTCGCCGCGTTCAGCACGCCGCTGGTGCTCTCGGTGCACTCGGTCGTGTCCTTCGACTTTGCCATGGCGCTCACGCCTGGCTGGCACGCCACGATTTTCCCGCCGTACTTCGTTGCCGGCGCGATTTTCTCCGGAATCGGCATGGTCTTCACGATCATCATCCCGATTCGGAAGTTTTTCAACCTGAAGCACTACGTCACGCTGAACGATCTCGACGCCGCGGCGAAGATGTGTCTCTTCACGTCGCTGGTCGTGGGACTCGCGTACCTCACCGAGTTCCAGATCGCGTGGATGAGCGGCAACCAGTTCGAGAAGGACTATTTCTGGAATCGCCTCTTCGGGCAGTGGGCGTGGGCAGCGTGGATCATGCTGATCTGCAACATGGTGCTGCCGCTGTCCCTTTTTTCGCAGAAGCTGCGGCGCAACCCGACATGGCTCTTCATCCTGTCGATCTTCATCAACATCGGCATGTGGTTCGAGCGCTTCGTCATCGTGGTGCCGTCGCTCTCGCACGAGTTTGAGCCGTGGCAGTGGGGATCGTATGCGCCCACGTGGGTGGATTACGCCATTCTGCTCGGCAGTTTCGGCTGGTTCTTCATGTGGTTCCTGCTGTTCATCAAGCAGCTGCCAGTCATGGCGATTTCCGAGCTCAAGGAAGTTCTCCCGCCAAGGGTGAAGACCGCTGGCGGAGGAGGGCACTGATGCCGGGCCTGGTCGGAGCTTTCCACGAACTCGATTCCACCGTGAACGCCATCGGCGACTTGCGGCGGAACAAGTTCAATGAGTTCACGGTGTATTCGCCCCTACCGCGTCACGAACTTGAGCACGCCATCGAGGCACCGCCCAGTCGTGTGAGAATCTTCACGCTCGTTGGCGGAATCTGTGGCGCGACGTTCGGCTACTGGATCGCGATTTGGGCATCGCGTTACTGGCCGTTGGTCGTCGGTGGCAAGGCGGTCGCCACGTGGGTGCCGTACACGATCTTTGGATTCGAAGTCATGGTGCTCGTCGGATCGCTGTCGACCGTCTTTGCGCTGTTTGCGCTTTCCCGCGTCCCGCGCCTGACCATGACCGTTGGCTACGACGAGCGCTTCAGTCAGGGACACTTCGGCATCTTCGTGGAGACAGCGGCTGAACGCGCCAAGGAAGCGGCCGAGCTGCTCAAGAAGCACGGGGCAGTGGAGGTGCGGCATGAAGCGTAGCGCGCTGCTGCTGCCATTCGTGCTCGGCGGACTCGCTGCCTGCGAGCCGGTGGGCACGGTGTTCTCCGACTTCAAGAAGCAGCCCAAGCTCGATCCATGGGAAACGCCCGCGGACACCATCGCCATGCGGGCCAATCCGCAGCACTCGGTGCCGATTAACGGCTCCGACGCTCCTGGATTCGCGTATGGACGCGCTGGCTCTATCGCGGCGCTCGATTCCATGAAGGGCATCGTGAACCCAGTCGCCAAGGACGAGCGTTCGCTCAACAACGGCCGCATGCAGTACCAGATCAACTGCGCGGTGTGTCACGGCAATCTGGGGCTGGGGGACGGGCCCGTGACGAAGTTCCAACTCCCGGTACTCCCTATTGGTGCCGCTAGCAATGCCGCCACGAAGCTGAGCGACGGATACGTCTTCGCCATCATTCGCAATGGCCGCGGGCTGATGCCGTCGTACAACCGCATCGAAGAGAAGGACCGCTGGGACCTGATCAACTACCTGCGGGCCATACAGGTCGGCGGCGCCACCGCAGAAGGCGCGCCGTTGGGCCGTCCGGGCCAGACCGGGAATCTCCTGCCAGGCCCGACGGAAACCGCGCCGACGATGCCAGCACCGCACGCGAAACCGCCCAAAGCATGAGCCATCACACGGGACCCTCGCTCACACGGCAGGAAGCCGTGGCGATGACGAGCAAGCCGATTTCGCCGCGCATCTACTCGATCTCGCTGGCGCTCGTCGTGATCGGTGTGATCACGTTCGTCGCGGGCCTGTTCATCAATCCGGACCGGGTGTGGCGCGCGTTCCACGCCGACTGGCTCTTCTTCGCGGCGCTGTCGTCCGCCGGTGTGACGTTCGTTGCGGTGCAACGCATCACCACGGCGCGCTGGTCGCGCGAGGTTGTGCGATTCCTCGAAGGCTACGTGGCGTTCTTGCCCGTCGCTCTCCTGTTCCTGCTGGTGTCCGTGCTCGCGGGGAAGGGGCACATCTTCCCGTGGACACACGAGACGCCGCCGGTGCCGGAAAAGGTCATCTACTTCAGCCCGACCTTCTTCACCATTCGCGTGCTCGGCACGTTCGCGATCATCACGGCGCTGAGCCTCTGGTACATCTACACCTCGGTACGACTCGACGTCGGCATGAATCCGGAGTGGAAAGGCGCCTCGTGGGCCGAGGGGTTGAGGGCGCGCATGCGCGCGGGCTTTGGTGAAGAGCGCCGCGAGATCCATTCGACCCATTCGCGCCAAGGCTGGCTCGCCGTCATCGTCTGTATGGTGTGGGGCTTTGGCTGGTCGGTGCTGGCGTGGGACCTCTCGATGGGACTGTCGCTGCATTTCCAAAGCGCGCTCTATGGCTGGTGGTTCTTCATGGGCGCCTGGTTGAACGCCCTCGGTATGTTGGCGCTGCTCACGATGGTCTGGCGCAACCACCTCGGCGCGCACGATCTCATTCGCGAGAACCATTTCCACGATCTCGGCAAGCTCGTTTTCGCGTTTACGGCGTTCTGGGGCTATCTGACTTTCAGTCAGTACCTCGTGATCTGGTATGGCAACCTGGGCGAGGAGACGCACTTCATGCGACTCCGGCTCATCACGCCGTGGAAGAATTTCACGATTGCTGCTGTGGTGTTGGTGTTCGCGTTCCCGTTCTTCGGTTTGATGGGTCGCGCGGCCAAGGTATTCCGTCCAACACTGGCGTTCTTCGCGGTGGCGAGCCTGAGCGGCATGCTGCTCATGCGGCACATCGAGGTCTACCCGTCGCTCTATGGTGAAGTGGAAGGCGCTGCGCCGTTCGGAGCGTGGGAATTGGGTGTGCTCGCCCTGTACCTCGGTTCGTGGGGCTGGGTCTACTCCAAGTTCATGGACGCATTCCCGCGCGTCCGAGCCACGCTACTCACATCACCGTATCGGGACGAAGTGCAAATTCCCGTTGACCCCGAGACCATGGAGCCGCTGCCGGCTCACGAATAGTCAGTCGGTCAACAGTTCTTCCAGCGCCGCTTTGGGTACAGCCCCAACGCGGCGTTTTGTTTCCTTGCCGCCCCGGAAGACAATGGTCGTCGGAATGCCGCGCACCTGAAAACTCTGGGAGACCGCCTGAGCGCGGTCCGTGTCCAGTTTGGCGATGAGTGCCTGTCCCTGATGCTCTGCCGCCAATTCATCAACCAGCGGCGCCATCATCTTGCACGGCCCGCACCAATCCGCATAGAAGTCGACAAGAACCGGGATCTCGGTCTCGGCGATCGTGCGGTCAAAGGTCTCGGCGTCGAGCTTGACCGGCCGGTCGAGACGGATCGGCGTGCCGCACTTGCCGCATTTCGGGCCGCTCGCGGCGCGTGATGCGTCAATCCGGTTCCAGGTGGCGCAAAACTGGCACCGGACGGTGACGTGTTTGGTGCTTGATGTGGTATCCATGGCTTTGGCGGTCGGCGCAAAGGTCCGGCTATATTCAACGTAGCAAAGTCTGGGGCGTTAGCTCAGCTGGGAGAGCACCGCCTTTGCAAGGCGGGGGTCAAGGGTTCGAGCCCCTTACGCTCCACTTCTATATGATGTGCACTGGCGACCTGACGGTCGCCTTTTTGTTAATATCGCGGTAGCCATGAGAATCCTCGTAATCGAAGACGACCCGACCGTTGGCCAGTATGTGAAGCGCGGCCTGGAGGAAAACCGCTGGGCGGTGGACCTCGTCGTTGACGGTGAGGACGGTGAGAAGCGCGCCAGTTCCGAAGCGTACGACATGGTGATCCTCGATATGCGACTGCCGGGGAAGTCCGGGCTCGAAGTGCTGCATGCCCTGCGCGCCAAGGGTTTCGAGCGGCCCGTGCTCGTGCTCACAGCACAAGATGCCGTGGACGCCAAGGTGGCGACGTTGCGCGCCGGTGCGGATGACTATGTCACCAAGCCGTTCGCGTTCGAGGAGCTGTTAGCTCGCGTCGAGGCGTTGTCACGCCGGCCGAAGGCGCTGGCCTCGCCGGTGCTCAAGGTTGCCGACCTCGAGCTCGCCCGTGACACACGCGAAGTGCGCCGCGCCGGCGAGCTGATCGAGGTCACGCCCAAGGAGTTCACCGTCCTCGAGTATCTGATGCGCCATCAGGGCAGGGTCATGAGTCGCACGCTCATCACGGAGTACGCCTGGGGCTATCACTTTGACCCCGGCACCAACATCGTGGACGTCGTGATCAACCATCTGCGCAAGAAAGTCGATGCAAAGTCGACGCGAAAACTCATTCAGACGGTACGTGGCGTAGGCTACAGCATCAGGGAATAGGGAATGCAATCGCCCTATACCCTCACCCTGTTCCCTACACCCTAGGGCTATGTGGTCGACCCGCGCGAGACTTGCGGCCACGTACGCCGGCCTCCTGTTCGTCACACTGCTGGCGTTCATCGGGGCATCCTTCATTGCGCGGCGCGCGGCCGTGGCCCGGGACGGACGTGGTGCAATTCAAACGGCGAATCTGGTGCGCGAGCGCCTCGTCGCCGCGCAACGTGCCGGCGAGCGGCTCAGTACGCGGGACAGCGCGCTGGTGGATACCCTCACGTTACGAGCGCCGGTGGACCCGGTGTCGTGCCGCCGGTCCGGCTCGTGCCGCTGGCAACTCATCGTGCTGCCGGCGTTGGGCAGAGTACTCGGTCCGTTGCCCGGATACTTCATGGTGCTCGACGTGCAGCAGCGCGTTGTGTATTCGTCACCAGCCATCCGGCAGCTGCCCGAGGACGACCAGCAGGAGGTGAATACGCGCGGCATCCTGTTGACCCCCGGGGTCGCAGCCGAGATGGTCCGGCTGCCCCGCGAAACCGAGATGGGCGGGAGCATCCTGCTCGCGGCGGTCAGTGACTCAAGCTTGTTCCCGAACATCTCGCTCATCGTCGGGGGCGTTCCAACCGCTGACGCCGAACTCAGTCCGGAAACGCTCCTCGGCACAATGTTCGTGTTGCTGCCGCTCATCCTGTTGCTCTCGGTGGCTGCGGCCTACGCGGTCACGGGGGACACGTTCAAGCCGGTGGACCGGCTTATCAATGAAGTGGAGGCGATCACCGACGGACGCAGTTTGCACCGTCGCGTGCCGGCCGAAGAGGCTGACCACGAACTCTCGCGACTCGCGGAGACGCTCAACCGAATGATCGGCCGTTTGCAGACTTCGTTCGGCGCGTTGCGGCGCTTCACGGCGGACGCCAGCCACGAACTCAAGACACCGCTCACGGTCGTTCGCGCCGACGTGGAACGCGCCATGCATCCGTCGGCGGGCAATGAGGAGCGCATGCAGGCGCTCGAGGAGGCGATGCAGGAAATCGCCCGCATGTCCGACCTCGTCGACAGTCTCCTGACGCTGGCGCGCGCCGATGAGGGACGGTTCGACCTCCATCGTGAGGCGCTTCACCTGGAACCCCTCGTCGTGGACGTCTTCGAAACTGCGATGATCCTGGGCGAGGACGCCGGAGTCTCGGTATCGCTGCCGCTGGTGGAGGACGCGGCGGTCATGGGCGACGCCACCCGTCTCAGGCAGCTGTTTCTCAACCTCATCACGAACGCCATCAAGTACACGCCACGCGGCGGTCACGTCGAAATCACGCTCAGTCGTCGCAACAACGGCGAGGTTGGCTTTGCGGTGAAGGACTCGGGGGTCGGAATCGCTGCGGCAGACCTGCCTCTCTTGTTCGACCGGTTCTGGCGGGCCGACCGGGTGCGCTCACGGCGCCCACTTGGTGATGGGCGCGGCGCGGTGGACAGGGGCGGATTCGGCCTGGGCTTGTCCATCGCACAGTGGATCGCGCACGCGCACGGCGGCACCTTGACGGCACAATCGAGACTGGCCCGGGGGAGCACGTTTACGGTTCTTCTGCCCGTTGCCAATCCCGGTGCCGAGCCGCCCGTGGTGACCGAGAAGCCCGTCTAGCGGTTGAGAACCCGAGGACTTAGAACTGAGTGGCTTTCATCCACTCTTAATCTGGCGTCTATTCCCGTGCAATCGACACGGGGTAGGTTCTAGTCCGGCAAGATTCGTCGGCACGTCCCAACCAGAGGTAAACGGCCAGCGATGTTCGATAATCTCATCGAAACGAAGCCCAAGAAGCCGAAGACCGCCAAGGGAATGGCGATCTCCGTTGTCGTGCACGCTGCCCTCATCGGTGGCGCGGTCATCGGGACGCTGCAGGCGAAGGAAGCGTTCGAGAAGCCGCGGGAAGAAAAGGTCGACTTCATCGACATGAAGAAGGACGAGCCGCCGCCCGAGAAGCCAAACGAGCCGCCGCCGGAGATCATTGCTGCGCCGCCGCCGCCGAAGGGTTTCCAGGTGCTCACGGCCCCGATCAAGATCCCGGACGTTTTGCCAGAGATCGACTTGTCCAAGAAGGTGACGGACGCAGACGACTTCAGCGGTAAGGGCGTCATCGGCGGTATCGCCAAGGGCGTGGGCAATGGCCCGGCCGACCAGACCTACTTCGAGTTCCAAGTCGAAAAGCAGGTGTCCGGCGTTCCCGGTACGGTGAATCTCCGTTACCCGGACATGCTCCGCTCAGCCAACGTCGAGGGCGAAGTGCTGGTGCAGTTCGTGGTGGATACCACGGGCCGCGCTGACCTCTCGCAGTTCAAGGTGCTGAAGTCGAGCCACGACCTCTTCACGAACTCGGTGCGCAATGCGCTCTCGCAGATGCGCTTTTATCCCGCCGAAATTGGTGGTCGCAAAGTGAAACAGCTCGTTCAGCAGCCGTTCAACTTCACACTCACGAAGTAGCCGGGCGCACTCGGTCACACACTTCACCATTCGGAGCCGGTAGCTCATGGAAATTTCACTGCTCGATCTTGCGAAGGACATGAAGGGATTTGCGTGGGGTATCGTCATCATCCTCACCCTCATGTCCGTGTATGCGCTGACGATTTGTGTGCAGAAGTGGTGGAGCATGCGCAAGGCGCAGCAGGAGACGATCAAGTTCGCGCCTGAGTTCTCGCAGTTCCTCGAGGAAGACAACCTCACCGAAGCCATCCGCCTTGCGGAAGGCTACAAGCGGTCCCACGTGGCCCTCGTCCTCGGTGGCGCGCTTCAGGAAGTGAAGCCGCTGATCCAGGACGGTTCGGTCACCGTGTCGGACATCAATTCGGCTGAGCGCGCAGTTGAGCGCAACATGCTCCTCGAAATCACGAACCTGAAGCGCGGCTTGGCCGTGTTGGCGACGGTGGGTTCCACCGCGCCGTTCGTCGGACTGCTCGGCACCACGATGGGTATCGTGAACGCGTTCACCGGTATCGCCTCGTCGGGCTCCGGCGGTCTCGCCGCGATCTCGGGCGGCATCTCGGAGGCGCTCATCACGACGGCCTTCGGACTTCTCGTCGCCATCCCGGCAGTGTGGGCGTACAACTTCTTCTCGACCAAGATCGACAACCTGGTCGCGGAGATGACGTACGTCTCGAAGGAAATGATCGACTACCTCTTCAAGGGCGTCAGCGGTGAGTTCGGTCGTTCGCGGTTCACCCGCGAGTTCAACGCTCAGGCCAGCGGCGGCAACAGCCCCATCTCGCAGTAAGCCGGAGAGGTCGCGATATGTCCATATCAACGGGCGGTGGTGGCGGCATTCAGTCCACGCCGAACGTCACGCCGATGATCGACGTCATGCTCGTGCTGCTCATCATCTTCATGGTGGTCACGCCCGCGCTGATGGCCGGCTTCAATGCCACGCCTCCGGAAGGTGTGAACCTCAAGGACCATCCGGAGGACGAGCAACTGGATCAGGTGCTGGGCATTGATCGTGACGGCAACTACTACCTGAACAAGAAGCCCATCAAGGGCGACGACCTTCCCAACTTGGTGAAGAAGATTTTCGACGTCCGGACCGAAGACAAAATCCTGTACCTCAAGGCGGACAAGACCCTGGATTACGCCAAAGTTCTGGATGCGGTTGACATCGCCAGCAAGAACGGCGTTCGCGTCATCGGCATGATCAGCGACCAGAAGAGCGGCACGATGTCCACGGTCGCCGGCGACAGCAAGGCGAGCTCCGGCCTCCTTGGTGGCGTACAGAATGCGGGGAAGCGCTAATGTCCATGTCTGCGGGGAACAGCTCGAAGCAGCTCGAGAATGAGATCAACGTCACGCCGATGATCGACGTGCTGCTCGTGCTCCTCATCATCTTCATGGCAGCGCTCCCGTCGATGCGTAAGGCGATTGACATCCAGTTGCCAGATCCAAATCCGACCATCCAGCCCGCGAACGCGAAGTCGGACCAGATCGTGCTCGAAGTCCTGCCCGGGGGCGTGTTCTCCATCAATACGGAAAAGGTCGATCGCGCCCGCCTCGGACCGCGGCTCAAGGAGATCTACGATCCGCGCCCCGAGAAGATCATCTTCATCAAGGGCGATCCGACGGTGAAGTTTCAGGACGTCATCGATGCCATGGACATCTCTCGTGGCGCGGGCGTGAAAGTCATTGGCGTTCCGCCCAAGGACCTTGGCAAGGACGCACCGGCGGCCGCAAAGAACTAGCTCGGTCGCTGGGCTGGTCGTCATTGTGGCGGGCGAACCCTTCCGGGGTCGCCCGCCGTATTGCTTTGGGGTATCTCAAAGCATCGTGTGGCGCTTCCCAACCTGATCTTGCTCGATCCGACTCCACTTGCACCTGTCGCCGTCAAGCGACGGGCCTTCCGGCCGCCGGTCGGAATGCCCGTTTCCCGGCAACGGACTCGCACAGAGACGGCCGTCTCGCTTCTGGTGCATATCGCGATCGTGTGGCTTGTTCTGCGCCCCCCGAGCTACGTCGGTGACGTCATCCCGATCGAGCAAGGGGCTGGTGGCCCGGGGCCCGCAGGGGGTGGGGGTGGGTCCCGCGTGGAGATCATCCAGTACGTCCAGGTGCAGCCGGCGCCGCCGCCGCAGGCCAATCCGGTCCTGGTATTCAAGGTGCCAGAGATCAAGCCGCTGCCGCCGCCGGTTATCGAGCCGCCCAAGCTGGCGCCGATCGCCGCACCACCCAGCGCAAGCGCAAGTTCGTCCGCGGACCCTGGCGGCGGGTCGGGTCCCGGAACGGGGGGTGGAATCGGAACCGGCGTCGGCACCGGCCGAGGCTCGTCGGTTGGTCCGGGCACCGGCGGCGGTGACCAGCCGAATTTTCCGCCTACCACCGACCAGATGTTCCTCCCGCCGTTTCCGGTCCCCAATGCCCTGAAGGGGAAAGCGATCCTCGTCGAGTTCGATATTGATGAGCGAGGCAGGATCGTGGGGTTGGTCTTCACCGAAACGGGAGATCGCGGCTATGATCGGCGACTCACCGAGGTTTTCAAGTCGTATCGGTTCAGGCCCGGCCACAAACCGGATGGGACGCCCGTGAGGATGAAATTCCAGCTCAAGATGGAGCTTTAGGCCTAGCGGCCATCCTCAACGCCAGCTTATACTTAAGGGTTCCCAGCGCCGGCGGATTCTCGCCGGCGCTGTCTTATCTGCCTCGACCCGGATGGTATGGCGAGCGTGACCGCACCGACGGCCACCACGCAGTCGCAGCCGCAGGCCGAGTTCGTCAAAGCGATGTCCCTGACCGACGCGACAATGCTCGTCGCGGGTTCGATGATCGGCTCAGGAATTTTTCTCGTCTCCGCTGATATCGCGCGAAAGGGAACGGCCCCCGGATACCTGCTCCTCGCCTGGATTCTTACCGGCGTTATTACCGTTCTTGGCGCGCTGGCGTATGGCGAGCTGGCGGCGATGTATCCCAAGGCAGGCGGCCAGTACGTATTCCTCCGCGAGTCGATGGGCTCGCTGATGGGCTTTCTGTACGGCTGGACGCTGTTCATGATCATCCAGACCGGCACGATCGCTGCCGTTGCGGTCGCCTTCGGGCGCTTCCTCGGCGTCCTGTGGCCGGCGGTCACGCCCGACCTGTACTCGTGGTTTCCGCACGCCGACGTCTGCGTGGCCGCCCTGGGGTGCGCCGATCCGGCCAATGCCATCAAGCTTGGTCTCAGTCCGCAGCGACTCGTGGCGCTCATCACGATCGCGATCCTCACGTGGATCAACCTGCGCGGCATTCGGGAAGGGAAGTTCGTCCAGACCACGCTCACCGTGATCAAGGTCGGCGCCCTGGCGCTGCTGATCATCCTCGCGGTGACGGTTGGCCGCAATGCGACGGCCACGAGCGCCAACTTTGGCGACGGCAACTTCTGGGGCTCGGTGAACGTGACGAGCGGGTTCGTAATTGCGTTTGGCGCGGCGTTTGTCGGCTCGCTGTTTTCCAGCGACGCATGGAACAACGTGACGTTCGCGGCGGCGGAGGTGAAGGATCCGCAGCGGAATCTCCCGAGGGCGCTTTTGTTCGGCACGGGCGCGGTATCGCTGCTCTACATCCTGGCCAACGTCGGATATCTGTCGGCGCTGCCGATGATCGGAGATCCATCCGGCGCGACGGCGCTGGAGCGTGGCATCACCGGTGCGACGCAGGACCGCGTGGCGACGGCGGCGATGGAAGTGACCTTCGGTGCGGCGGGTGCGACGATCATGGCCATCGCGATCATGATTTCGACGTTTGGCTGCAACAACGGGCTGATCCTCGCCGGTGCGCGCGTTTATTACGCGATGGCGCAGGACAAGTTGTTCTTCAAGAGCGCCGGCGTCCTGAACACGAACAAGGTGCCTGCGGTAGCGCTGGTTCTGCAGTCTATTTGGACGGCGGTGTTGTGCCTCACCGGGACGTACGGCCAGCTCCTCGACTACGTAATCTTCGCGGCGCTGGTGTTCTACGTTCTCACAACCGTCGGACTGTTCATCCTTCGCGTCAAGCTGCCCAACGTTGAACGGCCCTACAAAGCCTTGGGGTATCCGTTTCTTCCAATGTTGTACATCGCGCTCGCCGGGGGCGTGATGGTGTTGATCATGCTGGCGCCCGCGTCGCGCTTCCAGGCCATGTCCGGACTCGCGATCGTGCTCGTCGGCATCCCGGTGTACTTCGCTTGGAAGGCGATGGACAAGAGTCCAGTTCCCAGTTCCCAGTTCCTAGTCCCGAGTTCCCACAAGAAAGAACCCGAACCCTGATCTTTCACATGCAACAGCAACACGTCGGCGGGGAAGCCAACCTCGTTATTCCGGATCTCAACAGCGCCCAGTTCCTCGGCATGGGTGGCAAGTCGCTCCTCATGTGGGGCCTTCTGGTGTGCGTCGCGGGCCTGCTCTTCGCCCTGATCATTTACGGGCGCCTGAAGCGCATGCCGGTCCACAAGTCGATGCTCGAGATCTCGGAACTGATCTACGAGACCTGCAAGACATATCTGACGACCCAGGGCAAGTTCATCATGATCCTGTGGTTGTTCATCGGGTCCATCGCGGCGGTGTACTACGCCAAGCTCGCGAGCACGCTCGATCCGGCCACCGGCGCGGTCGTGCACGGGTTCCCGGCCGTCAAGGTTGCGGTCATCCTGCTCTTCAGCCTCGTGGGTATCGCCGGCAGTTACGGCGTGGCGTGGTTCGGCATCCGCGTGAACACGTTCGCCAACTCGCGGACGGCGTTCGCCAGCCTCAAGGGCAAGCCATACCCACTCTATGCCATTCCGCTTCAGGCTGGCATGAGCATCGGCATGCTGCTCATCTCGGTCGAGCTGCTGCTGATGTTGTTCATCCTGTTGTTCGTTCCGCGTGACTACGCCGGTCCGTGCTTCATCGGCTTCGCCATTGGCGAGTCGCTGGGTGCTGCGGCGCTGCGCGTAGCGGGCGGCATCTTCACCAAGATCGCCGACATCGGCGCTGACTTGATGAAGATCGTGTTCCGCATCAAGGAAGACGACGCGCGCAATCCGGGCGTGATCGCGGATTGCGTTGGCGATAACGCCGGCGACTCCGTTGGTCCGAGCGCTGATGGTTTCGAGACCTACGGCGTGACGGGCGTCGCGCTCATCACGTTCATCCTGCTGGCGGTCACGGATCCGATCGTGCAGGTGCAGTTGCTGGTGTGGATCTTCGTGATGCGTGTCGTGATGGTCATTGCGAGCGGCGCGTCGTACCTCATCAACGAAGCGATCGCCAAGTCGCGTTACGGCAACGTCGACAAGATGAACTTCGAGCACCCGCTCACGATGCTGGTGTGGTTGACGTCCATTGTGTCGGTTGCGTTGACATACGTCGTCTCCTTCTTCCTGATCAAGGACTTGGGCGACGGCTCGATGTGGTGGAAGCTTTCCACCATCATCAGCTGCGGCACCCTGGCGGGCGCGATCATCCCCGAGTTCGTGAAGGTGTTCACGTCCACGGAATCGGCCCACACGCGTGAAGTCGTGACGTCGTCGCGTGAAGGCGGTCCCTCGCTCAACATCCTGTCGGGCCTCGTAGCCGGCAACTTCAGCGCCTTCTGGCTCGGTATCACCATGATGGGCCTGATGGCAGCGGGCTACTGGGTCAGTATGTACGGCGTTGGCGATCTCATGATGGCGCCGGCCGTGTTCGCGTTCGGCCTCGTGGCGTTCGGCTTCCTGGGAATGGGCCCGGTGACGATCGCCGTCGACTCGTACGGCCCGGTCACGGACAATGCGCAGTCGGTCTACGAACTGTCCACGATCGAGCAGATCCCCGGCATCAAGGACGAGCTCAAGAAGGAATACGCGTTCGACGTGAACTTCTCGCAGGCGAAGCACTTGCTGGAAGAGAACGACGGCGCGGGCAACACGTTCAAGGCCACCGCCAAGCCGGTGCTGATTGGAACGGCCGTCGTTGGTGCCACGACGATGATCTTTGCGATCATTGTTGCGCTGACCGAAGGCCTGAAGCCGGAACTCGTCACCAACCTCTCACTCCTGCACCCGCCGTTCCTGCTCGGTCTCATCACGGGCGGCGCGGTGATCTATTGGTTCACGGGCGCGTCGATTCAGGCCGTGACCACCGGTGCCTACCGCGCGGTGGAGTTCATCAAGGCGAATATCAAGCTCGAAGGCGCGACCAAGGCATCGGTGACGGACTCCAAGAAGGTCGTCCAGATCTGCACCGAATACGCGCAGAAGGGCATGTTCAACATCTTCCTCGTCGTGTTCTTCGCGACGCTGGCGTTCGCGTTCGTCGAGCCGTTCTTCTTCATCGGCTACCTCGTGTCGATCGCGCTCTTCGGGTTGTTCCAGGCGATCTTCATGGCCAATGCCGGCGGCGCGTGGGACAACGCCAAGAAGATCGTGGAAGTGGAACTGAAGCAGAAAGGCACGGACCTTCATGCCGCTTCGGTGGTTGGCGACACGGTCGGCGATCCATTCAAGGACACGTCATCGGTGGCCATGAACCCGATCATCAAGTTCACGACGCTCTTTGGCCTTCTGGCCGTGGAGCTCGCGGTCTCGCTCAGTGCACAACGCGGCACCGGCTTCACGCGCGCGCTTGCGCTGGCGTTCTTCGTCGCAATGCTGTTCTTCGTGTGGCGCTCCTTCTATCGGATGCGCATTGAAGCCGGCGTGAGGGCGGCGTAGTCGTATGCAGCTCTTTGCGAGGAAGCCGATCTCCGATCTCGCGGCTGAGGGCGATGGCTCTGGGCTCAAGCGGGAACTCGGGGTCGGCGACCTCGTGTTGTTGTCCATCGGCGCTGTGATTGGCGCCGGCATCTTTTCTTCGATTGGAACCGCGGCCGCCGGGGAGATTCTCCCCGACGGCACGGTCATCCGCTTGGGCGCGGGTCCGGCCCTGGTGATTTCGTTCCTCGTCGTCGCGCTCGTGTGCACGCTGTCGGCGCTGGCGTACGCCGAGCTATCGTCGATGATCCCGCAGGCGGGCAGCGCCTACACATACACCTATGCGACGCTTGGTGAACTGGTCGCGTGGATTGTGGGCTGGAACCTCCTGCTGGAGTACGCCATCGGCAACATCGCCGTCGCCATCGCATGGAGCGGCTACTTCAACTCGCTCCTGTCAGGGTTTGGCGCTGAGTTACCCGGTTGGCTGACTCATGGTTACCGGACCGCCTTGCTCAGCAGTGATCCCGCAGTGAACGGACTGCTTCAGACAGCACCCAGGATCGGGCCGATCCCGATTCTGCTCAACGTTCCGGCGGCCGTCATCGTCATGGCGGTCACGTGGGTCTTGTACATCGGGGTTCGTGAGAGCGCTCAGGCGAATCGCTGGATGGTGTACTTCAAGTTGCTGGTCCTTGGGTTCTTTGTCGTTGTGGGCGCAGTCAACGTGAACCCGGCCAACTACACGCCGTTCGCCCCCAATGGCTGGGGTGGCATTGGGTCGGCGGCGGGGGTGCTGTTCTTCGCGTATATCGGCTTCGACGCCATCAGCACGGCGGCCGAAGAGACGAAGGACCCGCAGCGTAACGTGCCCAAGGGAATCCTGTACGGCCTCGCCATTTGCACGGTGATTTACGTGATCGTCGGCTTGGTCGCGACCGGCCTTGTCCCGTACATGCAACTCAAGGGCGCGGATCCGTTGGCCAAGGCGCTGGAACTCGCGGGCCTCCCGATCGCAAGCTGGTTCGTGGCGCTTGGCGCGGTCATTTCGCTCACCGCGGTGCTGCTCGTCTTTCAGTACGGCCAACCGCGCATCTTCATGGCGATGGCGCGCGATGGACTGCTGCCCAAGTGGGCCGCGGCGATTCATCCGAAATACCGCACACCGCACATCACCACGTTCTGGACGGGCGTGGTGGTCGCGGTGGGCAGCCTGTTCCTCGACGAGAACGAGATTTACGACCTCACGAGTATTGGCACGCTCGTCGCATTTGCAATCGTTTCGATCGGCGTGCTGGTGCTGCGCCGAAGCGATCCCGACCGTGTCCGTGCCTTCCGGGCGCCCGCCATTTGGCTGGTGTCGCTCGGCGGCGCCGCGGGGTGCCTCTACGTGATGTCGCAGCTACCCGAGCGCACGTGGCTGCGGTTTGGCATCTGGACCACAGTGGGTGTCGCCTTGTATTTCGCGTACGGATTCCGCCACTCCAAACTCCGTAAACCCGCCGCATGATGAGCTTTCTCCGCCGGATAACGCTGTCGCAGTGGATCATCATCTCGCTGGTCGTCGGTGTCGCCGTTGGATTCGCGTTCCCGGCGAACAGCGAAGGCCGGTGGGCTGCGACGAATCTGAACCTCCTGTCGAACGTGTTCCTGCGGATGATCAAGTCCATGGTGGTGCCGCTGCTCTTCGCGACACTGGTGGTGGGATTGGCGGGCCACGGCGACGACATGAAGAAAGTCGGGCGTTTGGCGTTCAGGTCGATCGTCTACTTCGAAGTCGTGACGACTCTGGCGCTTGCCATCGGTCTCGTCGCGGTCAACCTGGTGAAGCCCGGGACCGGGATCAACCTCGCGGGCGCCTCGACTGACGCAGCCCAAGCGTTCGCCGCGACCAAGGTGACGTTCTCCGGTGTGGTGGAGCACACCGTGCCGACGAGCTTCTTCGATGCTGCCGCGCGCAATGAAGTTCTTCAGGTCGTGTTCTTCGCGATCTTGTTCGGCGTCGCGCTGTCACAGGTGAAGAACGACCACTCGAAGAAGTTCATGCTGAATTTCGCCGAGTCGCTGTCTGACGTGATGTTCAAGTTCATCGGCTTGGTCATGGCGTTCGCGCCTTTCGGCATCGGTGCCGCCATCGCGGTCACCGTGTCCAACGGCGGCTTGAGCGTTCTCGGTCGGCTGGGAATCCTCGTCGCCACGCTGTACGGCGCGTTGGTCGTCTTCGTGCTCATCGTCCTGTTGCCGACGATGATGTTGTTCAGGATCCCGATCAAGCCGTTCATCAAGACGGTGAAAGAGCCTTGGCTCATCGCGTTCACCACGGCGTCGAGTGAAGCGGCGTTCCCGATGGCGATGCAGCGCATGGAAGGGTTCGGCGTGCCCAAGCGCATCGTCTCCTTCGTGTTGCCGACCGGCTACTCGTTCAACCTCGACGGCAGTACGCTCTACCTGGCGCTCGCGTCCGTGTTCGTGGCCCAGGCAGCTGGCATCGACATGTCGATCGGCCAACAGTTGCTGATGATGGCAACGCTGATGCTGACGTCAAAGGGCGTCGCTGCGGTGCCGCGTGCGTCACTCGTCATCTTGTCCGGCGCGCTGACGCAGTTCGGTCTGCCGCTTGAAGGCGTCGCCGTCATCCTCGGCGTCGATGCGCTGATGGACATGGCCCGCACGTCCATCAACCTGGTTGGCAATTGCCTCGCCACGGCCGTGATGGCGCGGTGGGAAGGGGAGCTCGACGACGCGAAAGCGGCGGTCTCGCCGGTCGCAGCCGCAGCCTGATCCTACGCCTAACCGCGGACTGCGTCAGGCGTTCGTAGCCGCCATGTGACGCAGGGCGGCGCGCACAGCACCTCGCGCCGCATCGATCTCGCCCTTGTGAACCTGGGCGCCGGGGACGGCGCTCTTGAGGCGATGCTCGAGCCGTTTCCGCAGCGCACTGCCGGGTGACAACAGACCTCCGGAGAGGGCGACTGGCACTGAAGCGCGCTCGTCGATGAACAGGCGGCGCGCAAGCGCGCGGACGTGAAGCGCCAGCTCCTCAACCGCGAGACTCACAATCGAATTGGCGCGCTGATCCCCGCCGGCCGCGACAGTGAGCACGACGGGGGCGAGCGTTGCCAGCAGCGCCGGCGTCGCCGAGGCCGCCCACGGAATCAGTTGTGCCGTATCTGACAATTCGAGTGCGGTGAGTACGGCGCCCGTGAGCGCCGTTTCGGGCTCCCGCCCGTCCGACGACGCGGAGACGACGGACAGCGCGCGTCTACCGATCCACGCGCCGCTACCTTCGTCCCCGACGTTGATGCCCCAGCCGCCGGCGCGTGCGGTTGCGCCCGTGGGTCCACGGCCAAATGCCGACGATCCGGTGCCCGAGACCAACAGGACGCCAGTGCCGTCGCCGAACGCATCGTCCAGCGCCACCGCGAAGTCAGGCTCCACCAGCACGTCGTCCGCGAGCTTCTCACGCGTAAGCGCGGATCGCAGCGCGTTGCGCTCCGGCTCTCGGCCAACGCCTGCAACGCCGACGCACAACACCTTGGCGTGTGCGGTCTGCTTGCCCTCGTGCAATTGCCGCACAACGCCCACGATGACCCTGGCGCTGCGCTCCACATCCAGCGGATGCACCGCGCTGCCTTCTCCTGTTGCCTCCGCGAGCGGCTTGCCGCGCTCATCGGCCAGAATCGCGCGAGTCTTTGTCCCGCCACCGTCAACACCGATGACAAAGGATTGCATGTCTTGGTGAGCTCAGCGCGTGGACGCGGGCGGTGACGCCGCCGGTGAAAACAGGGATGATACCATTCCGACGAGAACAGTAATGCTGGTGCCAATGAGGACGTACCACGGCCATGCGATCGTGCCGAGCGGCGTCAGCGCCGGGATCATCGCGGACAGCTGTCGCGCGAAGACGATGAACGCCATCGCCGTGATCGCGATCGACATTCCGATCAGCGCGTCCCGCTGACGGGCGCGTTTCCAAAAAAGGCCGAGGAAGAATCCGCCCAGAAGACCGCCGTACGTGAACGACGCGATCGAGAGCGCCACCACCACGACCGGCGTTGTTGTGTTCTCCGGGAAGAGCAGCGCTCCACCGGTCAGGACGATGCCCCAGGCGAGCGCGAACCACTTGCCGACTTTGAGCGTGTGCGGATCATCGGCGCTGCGGCCGGTGAGCGGCAGGTAGATGTCGTGCGTGGCCGCCGCTGCGAGGGCATTGATCGCGCCCGAGTGCGTGCTCATCGTTGCCGCAAGAATGGCGGCGAGCAACAAGCCGATCAGTCCATGCGGCATCTGCTCGATGATGAAGGTGGGGAACACCGAGTCTGGCGTGGTGAAGGTGCGGCCCTGATACGCCGACCACAGGCCGATTCCAACGAACAGGAAGAGCGTGAACTGCGAAAACACAACGACGCCGCTACCGATGATCGCGATGCGCGCGTCGCGCAGGCTTCGCGATGACAGCAGGCGCTGTACGATGAGTTGGTCGGCGCCGTGCGACGCCATCGCGAGGAATGCTCCGCCGATGAGGCCGGCCATCACGGTGTGTGCGCGGTCGAATCCGAAGTGCCAATCCAGGAGGTTGAGCTTGCCGGCGGCGGACGCGGCATCAATGATCTCCGGCCAGCCACCGGCCGACGCGCGACCCAACAGCACGAGCGCCGAGATGCCGCCGACGATGTACACGGTCGCCTGAAGGATTTCGGTCCACACCACCGCACGCATGCCGCCGCGGTACGTGTAAATGATCGTGAGCGTGCCGAGAATCAGCACGGCGAGCGGCATCACCATCGGCTTTGGCACGACGCCGTCGAGGATGAGCGCGATCGGGATCGCGGTCGCAAACACCCGAACTGAGTCCGCCAATCCACGCGTCACCATGAACACGATCGAGGTGAAACGCCGTGTCGCGAGCCCGAAGCGCTGCTCCAGCAACGCATAGGCCGTCACCAGGTTGCCGTCGTAGTACCGGGGCAGGAGCGTGAACGCGACCACGATGCGGCCGAGCACGTATCCGGCCGCGATCTGGAGAAATCCGAGGTTCGTGGCCCAGGCAAGGCCGGGAATGCTGATGAACGTCAATGCGCTCGTCTCGCTGGCCACGACGGAGAACATCACGGCCCACCACGGGATGTCGCGCCCCGCGACGAAGTAGTCCTTCGCGTCTTTCTGTCGCCGGCCAACCCACAGGCCGAGCACGGTCGTGGCGGCCAGGTAGGCGACGATCACGACGATGTCCAGCACGGAGAGCCTGCCGCTCATGAAAAAACCCGCGGGCGACGAGTCGCTCGCGGG
>JANNRQ010000077.1:0-3094 GCA_031401495.1 Gemmatimonadota bacterium | reverse complement strand
TTCTTGGACGAATTGCCCTCGTCCCACTGAAACCCGTCCACGTCCGGGAAGAACTCGGAACGGATGCCCACGCACGCAGTATACGCCTGTCATATACGGCCTAGCAATCGCGCACACAAGTCGGTCTTGTCGGCCTAACGGACCGGCGTTCAGCCGCGAGCCGCGCGCGCAGAGGCCTTCGACCTGCCTGACGGCTGGGCGCGGCTCGTCGGCTGCAACGCCTTGTTAGGCCGACGTTGGCTAAGTGCCTTGCTCTTCGAAAGACGGACAAGCAGCCGCAGCGCTTGATTGACCGAGGCCGAATCAGGAAATGCCTTCGTCAGGTCTGGTTCGAGCAGCACAACGTTGGTGCCTGCTTGGTACGCCCGGAAGTGCTTGCCCCGTACGGCCTTTGCCGACGAAAAATCATACTCGGGGCGCATCTCGTCGGGATCACGTTGCTTGTTCGTGTGCTTCATATGCTTTGCGCTCGCGCGCTGTCGCGAGGCGGGCACTGATGACTCGGAGCCGCCCTCCTCGCTCAGTGTACGACACTGCCAACAAGCGACCGGCCGCCGACCGGCCCATGCTGAGAAACCGATGCTCACCTACCGAATGGTCAGGATCGGGGATCGTCGTCTCAAGCGGATCGCCGAAGACCGTCTGGGCTTCGGCGAACTCAACGCCGTGGTCTCTGGCGTTCGCTGCGGCCTTGCGCGGATCCCACTCGAACTGCACCGCTCCAGTGTAGGGCTCTTGGCCGCAATTCGTGCGCTGGTTCGTGTTCGGCCTAACGGATAGCGTTCAGCCGCGGCGCGCTCAGAATGCCACCGTGCGCCGTCGGCTGCAACCGCTGGTTAGCGCGCAGGAAGCAACTGCCGTGTCTTGAGGATCGCCGCGATGTCTTGGCCGTGATCCAAGACCTGCCGGTACACCCAGGTGTAGTGATCGGTCGCCCAAAACTCGATCACCTGCTGCGCTCTGAGTTCCCCGAGCACCCGCGACACGCCCTGGCGCTCGAGGAAGCATACGAGCAAGTGCAGGTACGTCGAGTATTGATCTCGGGCGCCCGCCGTCCCTCCGGCGGGCGCATCCGGAAACGCCTTCCGGAGATCGGCGATCGCTTGCTCCGTTTGTTCAGGTCGGCCGGAGAAGAACCAATGAAGCTGTTCGTGTACGAACGTCGAGAGTAGTAGCTCGTCGTCCTTCGCATGCCGAGTGTGAAGGGTGAGCACTGGATGACTGAACGGAATAGCCCGTTCGTCGATGACGAGCGATTTCGTGTAGAACCACGGCGACAGGTCGTAGGTTTTGAGAAGCCGTTGAAGTTGATCGCGAGTCGCGGCCTCGCCCGTTGTGTTCTGTTTTAGGGCGATGCTGATGGCGTTTTGGCCGACCGCTACGCTAGGTACTCCGACGAGCGTCACGACCAGCAGCAAGACGCATCGATCCAAGGGATATCTCCGTGCTCTGTCGGTTGTCGCGCTAACGTGGCCGCTTCAGCCGCGGCGGCCTCATGATCACGCGGGCCGCCGTCGGCTGCAAGCCGTGGTTAGACCGCGTGTTGATCAAGAGGATTTCCGTGTCGCCTCACGAACGGGTCTTCCAGCGAGAGGGATGTTGTCTGCCATGAATGGCCAGCACCACGATCTGGTCACCCTCCGACCGAAAGTAGACGGCGTACGGGAATCGCGACAACACGGCGCGACGAGTCTCGCCGTGGACACGGTGGAACATGAAGGGGTTCGTGGCGATTCGGTCGATGAGGTCTTCGATCGCCAAGCCGAATTCGTGCCCGAGTCCGGCCCGGCGCGATTCGTACCATGCCTGCACGTCGCTCGCGTCGTCTGCGGCCTGGGGCCGGAAGACAACCTGCCGGATTGCCATCTACGCCAGTAGCTTCGCGCGCACGTCGGCCCAGGGAATCGCGGACGCGGGATTGGCGACGTGTTCGGCCCAACGACGGTCGAGGTCAGCACGCTGTTCGTCGCTGAGCGCAAGTTCACCCTCGCGCTCACCTTCTGCCAGACTCTCCCAGAGCGCCAGCGCGAGCTCGGCCCGATCGGTCGGTGGCAGTTTGAGCAGCTCGACGAGAAAATTCGATGGCATGCTCGATGATTGCATGTGACGTAGCGTTCGGCAACCAGCGTTTCGATTTCGGTATTGCTCGGTCTTTTCGTTGTCGGTCTAACGGCCAGCCGTTCACCGGCGGCACGTGCGAGGCCAGGATACACCCGAGCGCGAGGGGCGCGCGCCCGCGCGCCCCGGTGCCGCCCGGTGCAACGGCAGGTTAGACCGCCGGTCGGGTCACGCGATCACCGGCAGCAATCGCGCGACCGGCGCCTCGGTGTGTCAATCGCGCCTCAGCCGATCACCGGCGCGCGATGGGCCCGCTTGCTGAATGCATGGCACGGCGCTGGCCGGAACTGAGAGCCTCCGGAGATGCTCGAGCGAGCCCGCGCGTGATGGCGCGCGGCATGGCGCGGGAGCCGGCCCGATGTTCGCAGAAGCTCGGCGCGTGAAGAACGCCGTGATGGAAGTGCGGCACGACGACCGCTCGTGCGAAGAAGAAATGATTGGTCTTTAAGTTGTCGGTCTAACGGCACCGCATCAGCCGCGGCGCCACGATGCCGGATGATGCCACAAAAGATGACCGCCGCCGGCTGCATGCGGGTGTTAGACCGCCGAGAGCGGCCCCGCGGCGGGCGACCCGCCGCGCAGGAGCGCCGCGCATCGCCCGAATGCGGACCGGAGGCTCGGTGCCGTCACTCCGAAGATGATGGCGCGTGCGATCGCGCGGGCGTGGGCTGGCTTGGCGATTCGCCCGGGACGACCGGGCGTGGTACGACGATCGAACTGCCGCAGGTGGAAGAACCCGGCTGACCGCGCGTGAGTACGTCAAAAACTACCCGTCAACCTTGTCGGTCTAACGCGTGGCCGTTCACCGGCGGCACGCGCTCGCCCAGCATACACCCGAGCGCGAGGGGCGCGCGCACGCGCGCCCCGGTGCCGTCCGGTGCAACGGCAGGTTAGACCGCTGGTCGTGTCACGCGATCGCCAGGACAAGATCGCGCGACCGGCGCCCCGATGTGTCGATTACGCCCCGGCTGGTCAC
>JANNRQ010000076.1:0-3967 GCA_031401495.1 Gemmatimonadota bacterium | reverse complement strand
ATCCTTGTCCTGCAGGCGATCCATCGTCTCCAAGCCCTCGAACGCGTCCTTGCAGTAGAACACGCCGGAGTCGTACGGCCGTTCTGCCTCCACGAACATCGCGCGACGGCCAAAGCGGCGATTGATGGCGGCGCCGCCGATGAGCACCGGAAAGTTCAGCTTGCGTTTGTCCAATTCTTGGACGCACAAGGGCATCTGCTTTGACGTGGACACGAGCAGCGCCGACAACCCGATCGCGTCCGCGCCGACCTCGACTGCCTTGTCGATGATCGTGTTCACCGGCACCTGCTTGCCCAAGTCATATACGGTATAGCCATTGTTGGACAGAATCGTGTTCACCAACGACTTGCCGATGTCGTGTACGTCGCCGTACACAGTCGCGAGCACGACCTTGCCTTTCGTGAATCCCTCAGCGCGTTCCAGGAACTGCTCCAGGTGCTTCACGGCCTTCTTCATCACTTCAGCGCTCTGCAAAACGAACGGCAGGATGAGTTCGCCGGCGCCGAACTTGTCGCCGACCTCCTTCATCGCCGGCAGCAGAGTTTCGTTGAGCACCTTCACCGGATGTTCGCGAACGCCAGCCGCGTCGAGCGCCGCTTCAATGCCTTCCTTTTTCCGGTGCACGACCATCCAGTGCACCTTCTGCTCCGGTGTCATGCCTGCGGTTGGGTCTTCCTTCGCGTCTCCTTCCTCCTTCCTCCTTCCTCCTTCCTGCTCGTAATGCTCGATGAACTTCTGGAGCGCGTCCGGCGCGCGGTTAAAAATCAGATTGTCAGCGAGCGAGCGTTCCGTGTCCGGAATCTCCGAGTACGGCGTGATGTGCACGGGATTCACGATCGCCATGTCGAGACCGGCTTCCACGCAGTGATGCAGCATCACCGAGTTGAGCACGCCGCGCGCAGCGGGCGCCAACCCGAAGCTCACGTTGGAAACGCCGAGTGACGTGTAGACGCCCGGCAGCTCCCGCTTGATGAGCTTGATGCCTTCGATTGTTTCGATCGCCGAGTTGATCCACTCGGCGTCGCCCGTCGCGAGCGTAAACGTCAGGTCGTCGTAAATGAGATCGGCGGGCGCCAAGCCATACTCGCCAACGCAGATGTCGTAGATCTTCTTGGCCACTTCGAGTTTGCGCTCGCGCGTCTTGGCCATGCCAATCGGGTCGATCGTGAGCGCGACCAATGCGGCGCCGTGCTTCTTCGCAATCGGAACGACTTTGTCGATGCGCTCGCGACCATTCTCCATGTTGATGGAGTTGATGATCGCGCGGCCGGGGATGTGCTCGAGCGCGGCTTCGATCACCGACGCCTCCGTCGAGTCGATCATGATCGGCGCTTCCACGCTCATCGATAGCAGTTTCACGACCTTCGACATCTGCTCGGCTTCGTCAGCGCGCTCGGTGAGCGCGACGCAGACGTCCAGTACGTGCGCACCGCCGTCCACCTGCTCCTTGGCGACGTCGAGGATTCCATCGTAGTCGTCTGCCAGCAGCAGCCGCTTCACCTTGCGCGAGCCCTGCGAGTTGACGCGCTCGCCAATAAGCAGCGGCGCCGGCTCTTGGCGTAGCGTGGTGGCGCGCATGGCGGAGCTGACCGACGGAGGATGCGGCTCTGAACCTGGTTTCTTGCGCGTGGCTTCCACCGCGCGAACGCGGCTGACGATCTCATTGAGGTGCTCGGGCGTGGTGCCGCAACAACCGCCGACGACACTGACGCCGTACGACGACACGAAGTCGGCAAGCATCTCCGCCATCGGAATCGGCTCGAGCGGATATATCGCCTCGCCGGTGCCCGTGTTGAGTGGGAGGCCGGCGTTCGGGATGCACGAGATCGGGAGTGTGCCGTGCGTCGTGAGGTGCCGGATCGGCTCGCGCATGTGCTCGGGACCCGTCGAGCAGTTGAGGCCGATCACGTCCACGTGCAATGACTCGAGGGTGATCAACGAGCTGGCGATGTCCGTGCCCAACAGCATGCGTCCGCTGATGTCGAGCGTGACCTGCGTCTGGATCGGCACGCGGAAGCCGAGGTCAACGAAGAGGCGCTCGAATCCGGCGACCGCCGCCTTCACCTCGAGAATGTCCTGCGACGTTTCGACGAGCAGCACGTCGACACCGCCTTCGATCAGTGCTTTGGCTTGCAGGTAGTACGTGTCCTCGAGCGCCTTGAACGTGATCTGCGAAAGCACGGGATCACTCGACGACGGCAACATGCCCGTGGGTCCGATCGAGCCGGCGACAAAACGCGGACGTTCCTTGGTCGAATACTTGGCGCACGCGGCACGGCCGAGTTCGGCGGCACGTTTGTTGAGCTCGTGCATCTTCGCCTCGATGCCCCATTCCTTGAGCCGGTGCGGGGTCGACTGGAAGGTGCACGTCTCCACGACGTCGCAGCCGACAGCCAGGAAGGACTCGTGTATCGCCTGGATGACGTCGGGCCGCGTAAGCACGAGGTGGTCGTTGCAGCCCTCGAGAGACTTGCCGCCGAAATCGTCTGGCGTGAGGTGATAGCGCTGGATGTTGGTGCCCATCGCGCCATCATAGACCAGCACGCGATCACGGATCGCGTCGAGATATGCTGCCCTGATTGGAAGTGCCTTCATTGTGCCTGTAAAAAGAAAATTGCCCCAAAACGCGTAGGCGCCGGGGGCGGACGCTTTAGCAGTTTGTTTAACGTGGCCGCAAGTTGCCGTTAAATCGCCACGAGCTGATTTGTTGTCATATTGACGATAATAGGACGCCTTCAGTCACGCCAATGCTCAGGGCATGAGTTCGTCCGGCGTCCAATGATGCGCGGGAACTTCGATGCGCCCGACCACCTCGGCGCGACCCGCAAGGCTCTTCGTCAGCGCGATGAGGCGTGTTCGTTCCAGCGGAAGGACGAGTTCGGCCACCACTGAGCGCTGCAGCCGGAGCGGTGTCACGCCAGCCGAATCGCCACCGTGATACAGCGCCAGCGAGCCGCCCGCTGCAAGCTGAATCGACATCGCGTCGCCCGGCATGGATACCGCGAGGTCGCGGTCAACCAATGCAATGATGGGGCGCGATTCCATGGCCAACTCGCACGCATCGATCAGTGTCGACACGACGCGGGGGTTGAAGCCATTTGACGCGAACGACTGCGCTAGCCCTTCCAGCAAGGCCGAATCCGGTCCCACCAGGATCACGTCCATTCCGTCGCTCCGGTGAAAGTGCGAGATCCTTCGCTGCGCTCAGGATGACAACGCCAAAATTCGCCGAACGTCCGCTTCCGTCACTCCCTCAACACGCACGGTCTTCATGCGTGATGTCGCGCCGGACAGAATGGTTATCGCCCTTGCCGGGACTTCGAAAGTGGCTGCCAGCAAATCGACCAACATTTCGTTGGCGGACCCGTCCAAACTCCAGCGGCCGTGCGCAAAGGGAGTACCTTATCACTCCGGGCACCCGCACCATGTTTCTCCCACTCTAGACTCGGAAGCGCCATGCGTTTGACTTCGGCGGCGTGCGCCGCGCTGCTCATGGCAGCGGCCTGCTCCGGCTCGACGAGCTCGGCTGGCGGGACGCGTAGCGAACCGGCGACTAGGTCGGGCCCCACGCGAGGCTCGGCAAACCACCTGACATCGTCCGAAGTCACGGCGGCCGGCGCGGACATCTCCACGGCGCTGGACCTTGTGCAGCGCATGCGCCCTGCGATGCTCCGTTCCCGAGTCGCGGCGCCTCGGTCCGATGGCTCAACCGACGTTATGGCGTACCTGGACGGGGTCAAGCTCGGCACCTGGCGCGATCTGTCGCGTGTGCACCGCTCCCTTGTTCAGGAGATCAGGTATTACACCCCTTCCGAGGCGACGCGGCGCTGGGGCTCAGGTCACGTCAGCGGCGCGATCGAGGTAACGTCGCGGAAATAGGGTTCGGGCGACGGCTTGATCGCCGCAGCCTCAACTTCAAGGGCGCCACAACAGGGGCAAAAAACACAGCGGGGCGGCCGCCAAGGCC